>NZ_JBLYZG010000030.1:0-64674 GCF_049310245.1 Endozoicomonas sp. ALB115
AGCAGTCAGTGCCGATCAGCAAGGCCGCCTATCTTACCGTGGCGGCTTTCGTTGTCAAGCGATCATTTTCAGAAGCTTTCCAACTCACTGATGTTGCCCGAAGCCCTGTCAGCGGAGGCGCATATTACCGCGCCAGCTTGATTTGTCAACCGGTTGTTTTTCGTTTATCTCCAAACAACCCATTTTCAAACCGCACTTCCCGGTCAGCAATGAACATTTATTCTGCTGATCTCTGACAATCTTTTGGGAATGCCCTGGGAAGAGCCGCGTATTATAAAGAGAAAACGAACGAAGGCAATACTTCATCCGTTAATTTTCAGAACAATATACGACAACCCTCCAACAAGCTGATGCCTTCTTTATTGTGTGCCCGTCAGTCGCTCAAGAAATGCCCGGTGGAACAGCCTGATTTCATGATGAAAGGCTCTTACCTCTTCATTCGTCGCTGGCTGAACAGGTCTCAGCCCATTCAGCAGTACAGCGAATATCAAAGGTGAGTTATTTTCCGGAAAGGCATAACCCACCATACTGTTTACCCCACTCATATAACCAGTCTTTAGCCAGCGACGTTCATCATCCCGTGAGGCCAGCCAGGGAGCATTCTCCCCCCAGCTTTTCCAACCGGTTTGCAACACTTCAGTAAAGTCATCAGCACTGAGCATGTTATATCGGGACAATCCTGAACCATCCACCAATCGCCCCCTGGTCAAGTCAACGCCCTCTTCCCGTAACATAGCCAGAACCGCCTCTGTGCCTGAAGAATAAGAACCCTTTTCACCCTTTACCGACGACCCTATGGTTTTCAGCAGGCTATCAGCGTACAGGTTGTCTGACTTATCCAGCACTCGCTGTAAAAGATCAGGCACCGGCGCAGAATGATGACTGGCCACAAGCCAGGTAAAATCCCCCTGTGGTTTCTCAACCACAACCCTGCCTTCAAGCCTGATGTTGTTTGCCTGCAAAAAAGACTCAACAAACCTTGCGGCAGCCCGCTCCGGATCACGCACTGAAAATGCCATGCGCATGGGTTTGGCATCAGGGGCAATACACCCTTCCAGGCGGTACTCATGGTTTGATGATGGCCACACTTCCTGAACACACCCGTCTGGCTCATGGGCCTGAGGTTTTCTAATCGCTATGCGATTATCAACAGAGAGCTGCCAGTGTGGCTCATCGTAAACCATCTTTGACAACTGCCCCTCTGTTCCAGAAGGCACCAGCCAGCCAAAAAAACAGTTACGATCCAGTATCATGGCACTGACTGGTGCGGCAAAGCAGATATTGTGATCATCCCAACTTGCACCACCGGCTCTTGGATAACCACTATATATAGAACCATCAAGCCAGATATTGCCGCGTATTACTTTTACACCTTTATTAATCAGTTTTCCCAGTAGCTCAGAAAGGTCATGCCTGGTCAGCGATGGGTCACCTGAAAAGGTTAATATCAGGTCTCCGGCATATTCCTTTCCCTCTGCCAAGGGTTTGTTACCCAGCAAGCGGGTTTGGTACCGATACTCTTCTCCCAACACCCGATAAGCCGAGATAGCCGTGATGGCTTTGACCGTGCTTGCTGGCAGCAAGTTAAAGCGACTGTTCCGGTCAAACAGCACCTTTCCGGTTTCAGCTTCAATAACTTTAATGGAATGAATATGCCCGGGCGGTAATGTGGCGATCAGTCGATCCAGGTCATCATTGATGGACGCAAAAACCTGGTTAATTCCAAAAGCTATAAAGGTAATAGACAGCCATTTTTTCCAGACGTTCATAAAAAAGCTCTGCAGCCTCTGACCACACTAAAATCACCGTTTAATTTATAGATTCTCAGTTCAACACACTGGTCTCAAGGCCGACAAACCTTTTTAATGAGAGTACTATAGGGCCTGTTGACGTTTCGTTGTGAGCTCAGCGGGACGTGTAGTATGGCTCAAAAAAGTGTCATATATATAACAAAAGCTTCACTCCACTCTTATGGTGTAAGCAATTTGCGGGAAATGGCAAGACTTGTGAAAAAACTCAAACTAACAGCGAATCAGCTTATTGCTAAGCAACCAGTGAAGGATTTGGGTTTCAAGTCCACAGAAGAGCTGGAAAATTACGTCGGCATCCTGGGTCAGGAGCGAGCTACCAGTGCGATTCAGTTTGGTGTCGCCATGCACCGCTCGGGCTATAACATCTATGTCATGGGCGAGTCCGGAACAGGCCGGATGTCCTACCTCCGTAAATACCTTGAAACAGAAGCCAAGCGACAGAGCTCCTCGGATGACTGGGCCTATGTCAATAACTTTGATAACCCCCGTGAGCCGAAAGCCCTGAAGTTACCCGCCGGTCTGGGCAGTGACCTGCAGAAGGACTTTGAGAGTTTTATTGATAAACTGCTGATGACCTTCCCGGCGGCGTTTGAAAACCCCACTTATCAACAAAAGAAAAGCGCCATCGAGCGCAGCTTTAATAAGCGTTATGACCAGGCCATTGATCAAATTGAACAGGAAGCGCTGAAACGGGATATCGCCTTGTACCGGGATACCGGTGCCTTGAGCTTCACGCCAATGTCCAGCGGTAAGGCGATGGATGAAACCGAGTTCGCGCAATTGCCGGATAAAAAGCGGGAAAAGTTCAATAACGACATCAGTGAACTGGAAACCAAACTCAATGAGTCTCTGGTGGAACTGCCCCAGTGGAAACGGGAATCCAACGAAAAGCTGCAGGACCTGAATCAGGACACCATTGATCAGGCTCTGGCTCCCCTGATGAAGCCTATGCTGAAAAAATACAGCAAAGAGCAGAATGTTCTGGATTACCTGGAAGCCGTCAAACAGCACCTGCACAGAACAGTAATTGAATACCTGGCGGATGAACGGGCAATGGAGTCCAAAGAAGACGCCAGCAAACGATCAGCATTAGAAGAACTCTACGCCCCCAACCTGGTGGTCGGCCATAAGAACGATGCCGCTGCGCCGGTTATTTATGAGTCTCATCCCAACTATAAGAACCTCTTTGGCCGCATCGAATACGCCAGTGAGATGGGAGCCCTGGTAACCAACTTCCGTCAGATCTGCCCCGGCTCTCTGCACCAGGCCAATGGTGGTTATCTATTGCTGGAAGCCAACAAGCTGCTGGAAGAGCCTTTCGTCTGGGAAGCCCTGAAACGGGCCCTGAAAGAGCGGCAGTTGAAAATTGAATCCCCTTACTCCGAGATGGGGTTGATGAACACCATCACCCTCACCCCGGAAATTATTCCACTGCATGTGAAGGTGATTCTGGTTGGCTCCCGGGATATTTATTACATCCTTCAGCAGCTCGACCCGGATTTCCACGAAATGTTCCGGGTACTGGTGGACTTTGATGACCAGCTGCCACGCTCTCCTGAAACTGTTCAGGCCTTTGCCCAGCTGTTGAAAAACCGGGCAGACGATGAAAACTATCCACCACTGTCGGCATCGGCGGTTGCCCGGATGATCGAACAAAGCTCCCGGATGACCGAAAACCAGTCTCAACTGTCGGCAAAAATCGGCGAACTTTTCGACTTGCTGGCCGAGGCTGATTTTATCCGACGCACCGGCAATGGTCGTAAAATCAACCACGAGCACATTGACCGGGCGCTGGATGCCAAGGCTGAGCGGACTGGCCGGGTCAGTAAGCAGATTCTGGATGATATGCTGGAAGGCAGCATTCTGATTGATACTGACGGTGAGCAGATTGGTAAGATCAATGGTTTAACTGTGCTCTCTGTGGGAGATGCCTGTTTTGGCTCTCCCGCCCGGATTACCGCAGCGGTTTATCCCGGCAGCCAGGGTATTGTGGATATTGAGCGGGAGGTCGCCCTGGGTCAGGCCATTCACTCGAAAGGGGTTATGATCCTGACCGGTTATCTTGGCAGCCGTTATGCGCAAAAATTCCCACTGGCGATTTCCGCCAGTCTGGCGATGGAACAATCCTACGGTTATATCGACGGCGACAGTGCCTCCATGGCTGAGCTCTGCTGTCTGCTCTCAGCATTGACCAATACTCCGATCAAGCAATGCTATGCCGTCACCGGCTCCATGAACCAGCACGGTGAAGTTCAGGCCATTGGTGGTGTTAACGAGAAAATCGAAGGTTTCTTTGATCTCTGTAATGCCAGGGGTCTGACCGGTGAGCAGGGGGTAATTATCCCTCAGGCGAACGTTCGGAACCTGATGTTGCACAGCAAGGTAGTGGATGCGGTAAAAGCCAAGAAGTTTAATGTTTATGCGGTTTCTCATGTTGAAGAGGCACTTGAACTGCTGACCGGCCATCGTCCGGGTGTTATGAACAGCAAAGGCAATTATCCAAAAGGCTCCATCAACCAGAAAGTACTGGAACGCCTGAAAGAAATCGCTGATCTGACTAAAGAAAACCAAAGTTAAGCGTACGAACTGATACACGCTCAAGCCAGACAGTTGTCTGGCTTTTTTATTGCAAAATTCATTGCGCCTCCCCGGGAGGCTGAAACATTGCCAGCACTAATTTGATCAAGTCCTTCCGCTCGATATCGTCATCACTTTCATTCTGAATGGTCGATAGCAAGCCCTTCACTGTTTGCTCAAAATCAACACGGTAAGCGTGGCTACTCAGTTGCGTTTGCAGAGTTGCCGTGAGTGTATGCAGGCGTTGATATGCTTCTTGAGGCGAGTCAGGCGGTAATTGGGGTTTGCCTCCGGAAGAGTGCCGGGCAATAAACTCCCTGGCGTAACTCAGGGACATCAGAGCACAGGTAAGCAAGCCATAAATACGCTCATCAGGGTTTTTGGGGTTATTAAAAAGCAGGGTTTCAGGTAATTCAAATACCGCTCCTTTTTGGAATTCCACGGTCAGCAGATCAAGGTTATCAACCAGGAATCCCAGCATATCGTTCAGTGATCTGGTTTGTTCAGCAAACGACAAATCGCTGAACGTTCTCTCAACACCAGGAGTAGCCAATTGTGTTGCCTTTTCATCGGCCACCCCGGTATCAACACTGATGTGAAGCCCCATTAATTTGGCACCCAGATCACCGTAATTAAGATGAACATTGTAGACTTTTGGTTGCTTGGTCGCCTGACACCCCGGAGTTGCCCAAATGACCATACTTTGGGGAATGACGGAATCACTGTCGGTGTTGAGTACCTGCAATTTTTCCAGGAATTTTCTGGCAGACTCGTCTGACGTGCATTGAATGTAAATATCAATAAATAATGAGCTGCGGTTCTGCAAAAAGCGTGCGTATGAACCGGTAATCAGGATGGGTGGATCAGCATAAAAACGATTAACTTCCGCAATAATCTCAAATGTTTTCAGCTTTAGCGCATGTAACCGGGGCAACTGAATATCGGGGGCCCCCGGTTCCCCGACATTTAACCATTGTTTTGACGAAGATTGCAGGGCCCCACTGCCAGCAACTGCCGAGGCGGCGGAGCTGTGTTGACTGGCAGAGGTTGCGTATCGGTAAACACCATCACTGTCCCATCTTGCGGGAACCACAGCTTTCAGGTTGTGGAGTATATTTTCCATTAAATTGGCTTCACAGATGCTTTGTTCAAACCAGAAGCCTAAAGCATGGCGCAGAGCGGTTCCTGCTGGAAAACTCTGCAGGCAGTCCAGCACCTGCTCCTTATGGATGTACCGTCCATTAACAGGCTGTCTCGTGATATGGCAGTGCGACAGGAAGAAGAAATGCAGGCGTAAATTCTGAAATGAACTCCGCAGCGGTGCGAAGGATTGATATACCTGTTCTGCAGACACTCTCTGACGATCAATTGGCAGCTCATGGTACATAGCCATGAATTGCAAAAGGCTTTGCAGTCGATGTTGCTCATCGTCTTTGATTGATACGTTGTTTAAGATTTGCCAGGCCGTTTGCAGTATCTCCCGGGCTTGATTGGTTTCATGGTATTGCTGAGGGTGTTTCAACCTTTGTATCAGATACCTGACCTGCCTTGAAGAATTATCCCCGGGTACTTTATTAAATGCTTCCAATACTTTCTGGTTATCCAGAAGGCTGCCATTCAATTCTCTTGCATTCAACGCCAGCTGGGCATAAAAAATAGCGCGTTCAAGCAACCAGCCACCGCGTTCATAGTCCTTGATTACCGCCTGCGGTGTGACCTGCCGACCGTTCAACGGCAGCCCCATCAGGCAACATTGTGACTTAAAACGCGCTATGCCCAGCCTGCCCTCCGGACTATCGGGAAAATCCTTAATCACCGCGTCCGGTGTCACCTGCTGGTTATTCAACAACAAGCCCCTCAGGCAACATTGTTCCTTAAAGCGCGCTATCCCCAGTCTGCCTTCCGGACTCTCCGGAAAAGCATTAACCACCGCATCCGCTGTCACCTGCTGGCCATTCAACAGCCGCCCCTTCAGGCAACATTCCGCTTTGAAGCGTGCTATCCCCAGTTTGCCTTCCGGACTCTCCGGGAAACCCTTAACCACCTCAGCCGGTGTGACTTGCCGATCATCCACCACCAGCCCTCTCAGGCAGCACTCGGCTTTAAAGTGAGCCAGTTCCAGAGTTGCCCCGACCAACTGAAAACCCTTAACCACCGTGTATGGCGTGATCTGGTTGCCATTCAAGGCCAGGCCCTTCAGGCAACATTGCTCCTTAAAGCGCACCAGCTCCAGTGTTGCCCTGATGGCCTGAAAATCTTTCACTACCTCATCCGTTGTGACGCGCCGCCCCTTCAACAGCAGCCCCCTCAGGCAACATTCCGCTTTGAAACGCACTATTCCCAGCCTGCCTTCCGGACTATTCGGGAAACCATTAACCACCGCCTCCGGTGTGACCGGCTGACCATTCAACGCCAGCCCCTTCAGGCAACATAATTGCTTAAAGCGCGCACACCCCATTTTGCCTTCCGGACTCGCCGGGAAAGCCTTGACCACCGCATCCGGTGTGACCGGCCCACCCCTCACCGCCAGATTCTTCAGACAACAATTTTCCTTAAAGTGCGCCACCTCCAGTGTTGCCCTGACGGCCTGATAACCTTCAATCACCATATCCGGGCTGACCGGCAGGCCATTCAATGGCAGGCCATTCAGGTAACATTTTGCCCGGAAGTGTGCTATTCCCAGCCGACCATCCAGACTATCCGGGAAATCCTTGACCACCTCATCCGCTGTGACCTGCTGGCCATTCAATGGCAGCTTCTTCAGGCAGCATTCCTGTTTGAAGCGTGCCAGCTCCAATGATGCCTTGGCTTCCTGATAATCCTTGACCACCGCCTCCGGTGTGACCGGCTGACCATTCAAAGACTGGCCCAGCAGGCAACATTGCTCCTTCAAACGTATTAGCTCCAGGGTTGCCCTGACTGCCTGATAACCCTTGGCCACCTCATCCGGCGTGACCCGCTGGCCATTCAACGCCAGGCTCTTCAGCCAACATTGCCCCCTGAAGCGTGCCATCCCCAGCAGTCCTTCCGGACTATCAGGGAAATCCACCTCATCCGGCGTGACCTGCCGACCATTCAACGCCAGCCCCCTCAGGCAACATTTTTCCTTAAAGCGTGCTATCCCAAGTTTGCCTTCCGGACTATTCGGGAAACCCTGAACCACCTCATCCGGTGTGACCTCCCGGCCATTCAACGCCAGGCCCCCCAGGCAACACTGTTCCTTAAAGTGCGCTAACTCCAGAAATACCCCAACCGCCTGAAAATCCTTAACCACCTCATCCGCAGTGACCTGCTGGCCATTCAACGCCAAGCCATTCAGGCAACAGTCCGCTTTGAAGCGGGCCAGCCCCAGTTTGCCTCTCGGATTATCCGGAAAGTCCTTAACCACCGCATCCGGAAGGATCCCCTGGCCATTCAACAACACCCCTTTAAGACAACATTCCGCTTTGAAGCGCGCCAGCTCCAATGTTGCCCTGGCGGCCTGATAATCCTGAATCACCTCGTTCGGTGTGACCTGCCGGCCATTCAACGCCAGGCCTCTCAGGCAACATAACTCCTTAAAGCGCGCCAGCTCCAGTATTGCACTGACTGACTGAAGCCCCTGAACCACGGCACTCGTTGTGACTTTCTGGCCCTTCAGCGGCAGCCCCCTCAGACAGCATTCCTCTTTGAAACGCACTATCGCTAATTTGTATTTATAATGTCGATCCGGCTCTCGATTGAATTCTTGAATGACCTCATCCGGGGTAACTTTTCTGTTGTTTAGCAGTATGTTCTGCAAGCAAAGTTTTTGCAGAAAGAACCCACTTCTGAGGGACGTTGTATCTTTTTCAAAGGCTGAAAGTACATCAGCCGAGGTGATTTGACGTCCATGTAATGGTTCTTTATCCCAAAAGGCATCCTCTATAGATTTGCTGCTACCCCGGATGCTGTCTTTGCTTCTACAGGGCCGATTGTATGAGACTCTTTTACCATTAAATGCGGTTCCGGCACGGTCAGAAACCACGCGTGGCCCGGCATGCCGGTCAGCACGGCGAGCGGACTCTGAGCGGTGAGGGGTTGATGATGCTGCTTTCAGAATTAAGCCTCGCGCACTTGGACAATAAATACCGCAGTTTGACCTCGAAATAATTATTAGGTTCCATTGATGGCAGGTCAGTCAGAGTCAAAGCAGGGCAAAATTTGATTAAAACAATGCCACTTTGGGTTGTATAATCGGCTACTAATGTTTTATCTCAGTCGTTTCCAATGCCAGCAGCCTCTTCCCCCAGCAACAGCTTTAATGACCGGTTCGGCGGTATTCGCCGCTTGTATGGCAACAGTGCTGTTGAACAGCTTCGTCAATCCCATGTCTGCGTCATCGGTATTGGAGGTGTTGGCTCCTGGGCAGCAGAAGCCCTGGCCAGAACGGCGGTGGGTAACATCACACTGATCGATCTGGACGACATTTGTATAACCAACACCAATCGCCAATTGCATGCGCTTACGAACACCATTGGTCGCTCAAAAGTTGAGGTGATTGCCGAACGCATTATCCAGATAAACCCCGAGTGTCAATGTCAGACCATTGAAGACTTTATTACAGAAGATAATCTTCAGGAGCTGATCACCAGCGAGTTTGACTATGTGCTGGATGCCATCGACAGCTTCCGGGTTAAGGCGGCGCTGATCGCTCACTGCAAACGTCACAAAATCAAAATCATCACCACTGGCGGTGCTGGCGGACAGATGGATCCTACCCAGATTCAGATCACCGATCTGACCAAAACCTGGCACGACCCTCTGGCAAGAAAAGTGCGCAACCAGCTTCGTGACCGTCATGGCTTCAGCAAGAATACCAAACGAAAGTTTGGCGTAGACTGTGTGTTTTCCACCGAGCAGGCAGTTTATCCACAGGCTGATGGCACCATCTGCCAGACCAAACCAACCGGTGAAGGCTCTATGAAAATGGACTGTGCCAGTGGTTTTGGCGCGGCTACCGCAGTGACTGCAACCTTCGGTTTTGCTGCGGCTGCGCGAATTATTGAGAAGTTGACCAGAACTGGCCATTCTGCCTGAATAGTCGGTTGGTGCTATCGATAACGATGGGCAACCGCCTGAATCTCCCTGACAATCGCCTTAAGCCCATTGCCCCTGGATGGGCTTAAATGATTGAACAGATCCAACTCACGGAACCACAGGTCAATATCTTCCTGCTCAATCTCTGCCGGTGTTTTCCCTGAGAATACCGCCAGAACAATGGCTATCAGCCCCCGGATCACTCTCGCATCGGAGTCAGCAATAAAGTAAAGCCGCATGGTTTCATCATCATAGTGATGATGCAGCCAGACACTGCTCTCGCAACCATGAAGTCGGGCATCATCACTTCTCCATTCCCCCGACAGCACAGGCAGCTCTTTGCCCAGCAGCATGATCTGGCGGTAACGTTCCTGCCAGCCTGAAAGCCCATTCAACCGTTCTGTTATCGCGGCAAGGTTCGGAGCCTGCTGACGAAAAATCTCTGGCAGGTCAGTTGTCTCACTGATCATTGTCTGGCTCTGATCACTGTTCATTTCAGGGTGAGCAATATACAGCGGAGAATGGTGGAGCTTGTCCATGGCATCCACAAAAGCCACGGCCTCATCGACGGTGTTATAGAGGGCAAAAGAAGCTCTGACCGTTCCATTGAGATTCAGGCCCTCCATCAGGGGCATGGCACAATGATGCCCGGTTCTCACGGCAATCCCCTGTTGGTCAAGCATCAGCCCGATGTCCTGATTATGATGTTCGCTGGAGACAAACGACACGACGGGCGCTTTCCACTCTGCCTGACCAATCAGACGGATACCGCTTATCTGGCTTAATCCCTCCTCCACCAGCAGGCGCAGCTGATGTTCATGGGCCTGCATGGCGGCAACATCAATATCCGCTAAAAACTCCAGCGCTTTGCCTAAACCAATGGCACCGGCAATATTGGGGGTTCCTGCCTCAAATTTGAACGGCAGGCGATTAAAGCGGGTGCCGGAAAAACTGACATGCTCGATCATCTCACCACCGCCCTGCCAGGGAGGCATGTTTTCCAACAGTCCCCTTCGCCCGTACAGCACACCGATTCCCGTAGGGCCGTAGACCTTATGGCCGGAAAACACATAAAAGTCGGCCCCCAGCGCCTGAACATCCACTTTCTGGTGAGCAACAGCCTGAGAACCGTCCACCAGGACCAGGGCACCGGCCTGATGGGCAAGCTCAATAACCTCTTTAATGGGGGTGATCGTACCAATGGCATTGGAGGTATGGGTCATTGCCACCAGCCTGCTCTTATCCGACAGCAATTGCCGGAACTGTTGCATATCCAGATTGCCAGCATCATCCAGCTCAACCACCCTGATGGTGGCCCCGGTGACTTCAGTCAGCAGTTGCCAGGGAACGATATTGGCATGGTGCTCAAGGCGGCTCAGGATAATCTCATCGCCAGCCTTCAGCTGGCTTCGTCCCCAGCTGCTGGCCACCAGATTGATGGCTTCAGTCGCGCCCCGGGTCCAGATAATCTCTTCCGTAAAACGGGCATTAATAAAGTGGCGGGTGGTTTCTCTGGCGGCTTCAAACCCATGGGTCGTGCAGGCACTCAGGAAGTGCGCTGCCCGATGCACATTGGCATTCTGCTCCCGATAATAGCGGTTTAGCGACTCAATAACCGACACCGGCTTCTGTGTGGTTGCCGCATTGTCCAGGTAGACCAGCGGATGGCCATGCACGGTCTGTGACAACAGGGGAAACTGCTGCCGGAGGTTATCAACATCCAGCACAGTGGATTGAGTGTCGGCCTGGCCTTTCATAGTGACCTCCATGGTGATCATGCCTCTGGGTTTCTGGCACTGCAAATAATGCTGTGCTATAAAACCTGTACATTAAACATTTAAAACTGATAAACCTATGATGCCTTCAGCCCTGAACCAACCAGTCATTCTTAACGTGGTGATTATTATCACCGCGGGTGGCTTTGTGGGCTGAATAAACAGCTGTTACAAAACCCCCGCACCGAAAGGTCCGGGGGTTTTTTTATACCTGATAAAGGAGAAAAGTCATGCTTAACCTGATCGTGCTATCTGTCATTATCCTGCCTGTCATTCTATCTGCAGCGATTACCCTCAACCTCTGGCAGTCGGGGGATCATCGATATGAATGGTGCTGAAGCAATTGTCCAAACCCTGGTTCACCACGGTGTTGACACCGTTTTTGGTTATCCCGGCGGCACCATTATGCCGGTGTATGACGCCCTGCTTGACGCCCCTGTTGAGCATCTGCTCTGCCGCCATGAGCAGGGAGCCGGTTTCGCCGCTATTGGCTATGCTCGCTCAAGCCAGCGAACCGGTGTCTGTATTGCCACCTCAGGCCCTGGCGCAACCAACCTGATCACTGCCCTGGCAGATGCCATGATGGACTCGGTCCCCATTGTTGCCATTACCGGCCAGGTACCCACCAGTGCCATGGGTACCGATGCCTTTCAGGAGATGGATATGCTGGGGCTTTCCATGGCCTGCACCAAGCACAGTTTCCTGGTGACAGAGCCGGACCTGCTCTGCCAAACCCTTCATCAGGCATTTACTCTGGCCAATTCCGGACGACCGGGCCCTGTCCTGGTGGATATTCCCAAAGATATACAACAGGCTCCCGCCAGCTGGCAGCCACCGCTGGACCTGGCTGAGAACGGTTTCCACCCTGATCAGGCAGCCCATGACAACGTTGATCAAGCGCTGCAACTTATGCGCTCAGCATCCCGCCCCATCGCCTATATCGGTGGAGGGGTGAATATGGCTGGTGCTACACCGGCGTTGCGCCATTTTCTGCAAATGACCGGCCTGCCCAGTGTCTGCACATTAAAAGGGCTTGGTACTGTACCTCCGGACAACGAGGCCTATCTTGGCATGCTGGGGATGCATGGCAACCGGGCGGCAAACACGGCAGTACAACTGTGTGACTTATTGATTGTTGTGGGTGCCCGTTTCGATGACCGGGTGACTGGCAAGCTGGACACGTTTGCCCCTGATGCAAAAGTTATCCACATCGACATTGACCCGGCAGAAGTGCACAAACGCAGAGCGGCACATGTCGTCTTTCATCAGCCCATGCCCTGGGTACTGAAAGAACTGTCCATCGCTTTACCCGTCAACGATTGGCAGGGCCACTGTCAGCAACTCAAAGAAGAACATCAATGGCGATACGACAAACCCGGTGAGGCGATTTATGCGCCCCTGCTGCTCAACCAGCTATCCCGACAGCTGCCTGATAATGCCATTATCAGCTGTGATGTCGGGCAGCATCAAATGTGGGTTGCCCAGCATATGGCTTTTCATCACACCCGTAACCATTTGACCAGTGGCGGTCTGGGCACCATGGGCTTTGGCCTGCCTGCCGCCATCGGCGCTGCCATGGCACGTCCGGATGATACCGTTATTCTGGTATCCGGTGATGGCTCATTTATGATGAATGTTCAAGAGCTGAACACCATAAAAAGAAGACAGCTGCCGATTAAAATAGTCCTGCTGGATAACCAGAAGCTGGGCATGGTTCGCCAGTGGCAGGCGCTGTTTTATCAGGGCCGTTACAGCGAAACCGATCTTTCCGATAACCCCGACTTTATTGCGCTGGCCAAGGCCTTTGGTATTGGCGGCAGAACCATCACCCATCGGAATGAGGTAACGTCAGCCCTGGATGAGATGTTGAGTGTGAGTGGCCCATGGTTGCTTCATGTGTGCATTGATGCCATGGAAAACGTATGGCCCCTGGTGCCACCAGGAGCCGCTAACCATGAAATGTTGGAGCAACACTCATGAGCTTTCAGTTATACCTGCAATGCCATCAACAGCCTGATGTCGTGGAGCGGATACTCAGAGTTATCAGACACCGGGGCTTTACTGTGAACACCATGAGCATGACGCCTTCCCGTTGCGGTGGCAGAATTGAGTTATCCATGACTGTTTCCAGCTCACGACCTGTGCATCTTCTGATTACCCAGGTTGAGAAACTCCATGATGTGCTGGCACTGAGATGCATTGATACAACGTCCAATACTGATGTCGGCAGCTATTGATACACCCGGCCAGCCTGGCCGGATGAATCATGCCCTTACCGGTGAGTTCAGTGAGTTAGATCATCCACTTCACCATTGATAATAGCCTCCTGTCGTTCCATCTCTTTCAACTTGAGACGGAAGCGATTAATGATGAACTCCCTGAACCAGCGATGCGCCCGGTTATGCTCCCAGTACTCCGGCCACACTACGTAGTAGCTGACTCTGGGAGGTTTACCGGGCAGGGTTTTCATCGTCATATCCTGGACATAAGTGTTGTAACGAGCTGCTCTCTCCATTGTGATCAGAATATGATGGGTGTCCTTTACCAGCTGCAAACCAATGGGTAGATTGGGTGTTTTCGCAACCACCCGGATATTCTCACTGAGGCCTTCCAGGTAGTCCCTGATGAAATGAGGACTTCCCATCCACGAAGAGTGACGAATCACCGGGTACTGCTCAAGGTCTTCAATGGTCATCTCCTGATCAACGAGAGGATGATCCTCATGCACCAGGGCACAGATACTATCCTCCATTAACAGCTCATAACTGAAACCGGCAGGTGGCTTGCCAACATACCCAAGCACCAGATCGACCTGACCGGCCTCCAGCTTTTTATCCAGCTGCGGGCTGAACTGTAACAGTTCAAAATTAAAATGCGGTGCCTGTTTCCAGAACTGGTGCAGGATTTGCGGCAGGATTTGCTCAAGAACAATATAAGTCCCGGCAATGGTAAAGTTTTTTTCGGTAATCCAGGGATCAAACTGCTGGTTCTCAAATATGGTGCTGGCTTCCGTCACCACACGGTTCACGTCGTCTTTCAACGCCAGCGCTTTTTCGGAGAGAAAAATACGATTGCCCTGCCTGACCAGAATCGGATCATTCAGGGCTTCACGCAACTGAGCCAGGGTCCGGCTCATGGCGGACTGGGTAACATGCATCTGCTTCGCAGCCAGGGAAACACTTTGAGTATCGAGTAACGCCTTGAGGCCCGGCAAAAGGTTCAGGTTAAGTCTGTACAAGTTCATACTTTGGTAACAGGCACCCCAAAGATTGAAAGCACCATCTAAAACAAAAGAGCCTGATCAATCAGCTCAGAGAGAATAAAACAGCTGACCTGTAAAAGCCCAGGCCAATTTGACCACGAGACTATAGTTATACCACTTTAACTTCATCAGTATTATTCCCTATACATTCATCGCTAATCAGGTACACTGGAAACAGGAATCAGTGTCAGAGGACATTCTCAATCAGGCAAATGGCCATGTCTGAATACACGTTTGAAGTACTGGTCTCATGGCTAATTGAGAACGCCCCCGGCTCTGGTGAATCTGGCCTTGGCGCCTGACAAACTACGGGTCAGGCATCCGCTGAAACAGCTTTCAGGAGGGTCTATGAGCCAAAACAAGTACAAGAGTATTCAAGATCTGGTAGATAACTACATTGCCTCTGGCCTTTCTGCCAGAGAGTATGTTGAAGCCCGTGTAGATGCCGGAGATCTTAGTGCTGCCGAAGCCCTGAAACTGCTGTCTATTCTTCGAGAAGCACAGTCTATTACCTTTAAACTGGCCGAAGTCAGTGATGACGAATTTTCCGGCCTGCACATGGTCCTTGTTCGCAAGGAAGAGGATGAGCTTGCGGATGACGCCTCTCCTCTGTTCAGTATTGAAATCGATGAAAGCCTGAACAGTAATCGTGATGATGTTATTAACCTGTTGCAAAAATTTGCCAAAGAGCTGGCTGTGCTGGCGACACGAGGAGAGCTTGAGGAAGCAGAAGCCATAGATACCATTGATGACAACCCTGAAGACTGGCTGGATCACCCCAACATTCTCCCCGCCAGTGAAACCCGTCACTGATAAGGAAGCGGTTTCACCCTGCCCTCTCAACACTTGAAAGAATAAGCCCGGCAAGTTCCGGGCTTATTTTTTGATGGATAAAAGTGAATAACTATTCCTGGTTATATAGCTCAATCTTTAGTCATCAACAGATTCATTGATCAAACCATTGAATGACCTGTGGATAACTGACTGCACCGCACTATTTTCAAGCCTCACAAAACTCTGGTTATTTTTTGTACAGCGCAGCCAAATTGATCAGCGATTTCCCTGAAAAACTCCGGAACCCGTTCGCTTAAAATAGCTATTGATCTCAAAGTAAGGGGTCTTATAGGGTTACGTTCTAATCACCTCAGCAATCAATCATCCCCGCCGAAACCGCCTCCACCAAAACTGCTGCCACCGTAATCACCTCCATCATAATCACTTCGACTGTGCCCACCTCCACTGTACCCACCTCCGCTGTACCCACCTCCACTGTACTCATCTTCACTGTAGCCAGCTCCACTGTGCCCACCTCCACTGTACCCACCTCCACCGGAACTATTTAGGCTGAGACTACTCACACCGAGGCTACCTAAACTGAGAACACCTGAATAGAAACAGGCAACATCATCTGCAACGTCTCCAATGTCTGGGGAAGAAACGACTAATTCAGAGGTGAGGTCAACGTTGCCTAATGATAAGTGTGCACTGATATCAAGAGACAAGTTGGCAATACTCCCAACATCAATATCACCTGAAAAGCCGGAAGCGGGTATGGATAAATTTTCTGCACACGTAGACGGAGGAAGATCTACACACAATTCACCAGAATCAGATACATAAGCCGTATTGAATGTACGTTCCGGAGTGAGGAATAAAGCAACATACAGATACGGCATCCAAAAGCCGTCTACCAGAAAATATCTTTCGGTGGGTTTCATTTGAGTCAAGTCAGAGTAATAACTGCCAAGTTTCTGGTGGAGCAACGGCAATGAGAGAGTTAATTCTTCCTTTTTCCGTTTCGCATTTTCATGGATTTCGCATAATTTACTTGACACCTCAGAGTTTAACTGGGCCTCGAGATTACAAATAGCCGTGGTTTTTATATTCTTATATTTGTTTTCTAAAGTTTGATTAGCTTTGATTTTACTAATGATTTCAACTATGACGCTTGGTTTCTTAAACGTTTTTTTATGGCCATGCCACGACCTGTGTATTTCCTTAAAATATGATTCAATCACTTCTTCGCCCGTTTTTCTCATTTCGTCTGTGGGCGCCACTATCATAGCCTCCATGGCAAGCCGAACAGCTTTATTTAAAGTTTCTTGAAAGTTTATTATGTTAATATCATTACGACTGCCAATATGTCTGAAAAGATAGTTAGCTTCTTTAAATTCCTGGCGGGCCATTATAAGTTTTTCATCAAATTGCCTGGTTAGCCTTGGGGTTGTGGCAGAGTATTGATTCTGATACTCAGTTTTGTGTAATTCAACAACCCCCTGAATCTGTGACTGACAATTTTCAATAAAATCATTTGCTGATTTCTCAGCAGCTTTATCAAACTGCTGGAAGATTTTCTTTTCAATTAGATTCATATGAAGTTTTTTAAGCTCAATATGGTATGGATACTTTGCTAAACCTTCCAGGCATAACTTGCTATGATCTTTATCAAAAGCAGGGTTCAAGGCGAGCTGATAAAAATGATCGGCACTGACAACACAGGACATCACTTTTTCATATAAGCCATCAAAGAACTTCTTACGAATACTGGGGCTTAATTGACTGAATTGCTTAAATGCCTCCAGAGCATCATCAAAGTTGTTAATAGATCCATGCATTTTGCTGAATATTCTTTCGGCTACCTCATCCCGGCCCAGTCCAGCGATATTTACTCTGTAAAAAGCCGCCTTACTATCAACTAATGTTTGGGCCTCATTGCACAATACAGAAAATGCCTTTTTGAGTATTGCTTTTTCATCATCTTTAACAAGGCTTTCCATTTTTTCATTAAGTAAAAATAGTGAATCAGCACGTACCTTCTCTTTTGGTAAACGCTCTACTCTGTTTATCAAATGCTGGATAAGTGCTTTGTGACCTGAAGTTGACAGAATGCTGATATAACAGTGATTATTTTCAACGAATTTTTTTAATGACTCCGTAGTATCGAGTGAATCAAGATCACAGCCCATAGTCTTGACGGCCATGACACTCAGTATTTCCTTCAATCCCTGAAGAGCACCTGACTCACCATGTTCCCGCACTGATTCCTGATTGATCCGCCAGTAAAGCAGGTATATCAACCCAAGAGTCTCGGCATTACCGGGGTGCTGGTCCTTGTCAAATAACGTTATTAATGACTCCTGTAACGAACTGAACGTATTGGGCAATACCATAAATTCAGACAACTCTGATTTGACGAAGTCAAGCAAGGGAACAATATTGGAAAATGATTGAATGGCACGCTTTAAATTATCTTCCAGAAGAGCATTTATTCTCTGTGTTTGCTCTACAACCCTGGTCTTTAGCGCTTCGTATCTTGTGTTATTATGCCTGAGTATGGGTAACCGAAGGTTTTTATTGGTTTTGGACTCCAGATATCTGAACCTGGATTTGTTGCTACTATAAGTATCTAACGGATTATTCTGATCAGCATAATTTGCAAATTCACGGCGACAGGTATCAATCTTGCGATTATTGTCACTGAGAAGTAAATCCAATCGATAAGGTTTGGTAAGCAGGTATCGCAAGGGAAATTTGTTAACCACTTCTATTTTGGAGCGTCTATACAGCTCGATACCTTGTGGTGCTGGTATTAATTCCGATGAATCAATGTTCACAAGGGGGAGCGTAGGGCTGGCCGTTTGTTCTTCTTGCTGTTCTGTATAGTGTGTCGAAAGGGAATTTTCAAATGAAGCGGGTATCATAATAAAATCCAACTAGAGAGGTCAGCCAGGCTTGCACACTGAGTCAGGCAGCTTTACTCAATTCTTGTTAAGTAGTGGAACAGATGTTTCAAAAATTTCTGATCGGTTAGTCAGGTTGGACTATGACTTTGCAAGAACGTTCCGTGATTTTCACATTATTTGAAATCTTTGCAGCATTTCTGATGAAGTCTGTCCTTCCAATTGAATGGCTCAATGGAAGGACAGCGGCCCCGGAGGTGGCAACGGTATAAAACTCACCGATGTGATAGGGATAAATATCTGCCGACTCAATCCAACCTGGCCTGATCATTCTGGGCAGACAGAATAGCCTCCACATAAGAAGCGCCATTTTCAGAAAACCCACCCAGCAAATCGGTGATAACCGCTATCAACCGGTTATAGCCATCCTCCCCGGAAGTCTTTAACACCGTTGCCTGCAACGAAGACCTGGTATTCAGTTCAGAATATTCCACCATGGGATCATCAACGTAGTGTTCCGGCATGGTCTGTTCCAGCACCTCGTGAATATCATGAGCTTTCTCATAAGCCTGCCTGGAAATGACCGTAACAATATGATCATCCTCATAAACTCTGGCGGTTGTTTGTCTCGTTAGTGCCTGAATGGTCGGGTGTTGCTGGTTTTTCTCTGCATAAGCCTGACTCATCACCTGGCTTTGAAAGTCTTCAAGGACTGTGTGCCGGTTGGATGCCAGTTGGATCGCCTCTTTCTGCCCTTGTGGAAAACCCACAAGGTTCATTAAGCCAACCCACAGGGTTGCCACGGTATTATTGCCCGGTACCGGCATCACATGATACGGGTTGGAAAAATCACTGAGATAGTGGAGCCCCCATCCCATAAAACGCCATCCCCAGTAATCATGCCCCTGACTGAAGGCAAACTCGGATAGCTGCTTAAAAGACTGGATGCGATACTCCGGATACGTCTGCTTTAAAAAACCACCCAGGGCATAAAGCAACGATGACTCATGGTAAAAGCCCATGTGGAAAGGTGCCTGTGTACCATATTCCAGGTTTGGATTACCAAACGGCTGCTTACCAAACCCATAGATCTTGCCGTAGTCGGTATTGCTGTCGGTAAACAGGCCTATATCCAGCCCGTGATCCGGTTCGTCCGTGGCCGTTGTGACGATATCGATGGCTGAGGCCTTATCCCCCGGTTGCAGCTGAACCAACTGCACAGACACCAGATGATCAAAATTCTTCAGAGTGCTCACTGACTGCGGCTTAATGGGTGGAGACAATCGTTTTTCCCCGGGAAGAAGCTGTAAATACAGAGGCCATCTGGTATTTGGGTTAACACGAATGGCATGGGCAAAGCGGGTACGAATATCGTCTTTGCTGCCCGTCGCCCTGAAGGCCAGATCTTGCGGACGGGGCGCATAGTGCCATAAATTTTCCTGCATCCACTGCTCCTGCTGATCCAGAAACGCTTCCAGCGCCTCTTCATTAGCCAGCAGAAAGCTTTCCAGACTTTCCACTGTCACCGGGGCTGCATCCCGAACCGGCGGCAGTGTCGCCAGCATCTGGTGAGTGACCAGAGTGTGGTTGGACCAGGAAAACGCCTGGGCAGAGATCAGCAAAGACAGCAGAAAACATAAGGTACGCATAGGCAGGCTCGGTAAAGTAACGTTTTTATTAAATTTATTGCGCGTATACCATAACGATAATGACGGGTTGATGGCAATCAGCTATCAACAACACAATAGGAAAAAAATACGGAACTTTAAAACAGTTTTATGGCCTAAGATATTCAGTGATTGGATATATATGGCATTATCTGATCTATCACTGAATGGCCGAAAAATCCCCAGTTACCAGTATGTATTTAACCAACCCCATATTCCTCTCTGACTCTGTTGACAGGGTTTATGGGGTACATCAAAAACATCATGACCTTGAGCCATTAGCATCCGACGGCAGTGAATTCATCCCGGATATAACAGGCCTTAAAACCACCCTCAACGGTGTATCCGTTCGGGCGATCTATCACCCCCCTCACCTGTATATGACTAAAACGGGTACTTTAAATTCAGTCATCTATGACGGTGCCAGTAGCAATAATCCCTATGATTACCACATCGCTAAAAATGCCAAGATAATCATTCCCTCAAGCGTTTTCCCCATGTTCAGAAGTGAAATGAAAGATGGGGACAGACTGGTAATCAGCACCAAAACAATGAAGTACAAATATCAGATTGCTGAAGCCGATCATTCGCCAAAGAAAGAAGTAACAGGGATAGCCGTTCTTGGTTCCGAAGAACCGGCTAACACGACCGAAATTGAATACCTTCAGTCTCTGGTTGAAAAACATGTTTTAAAGCCCAGAGATACAGCATTCATCGCTACCATGCTGCCCATCAGTACCAGGGAACTGATTTATTTTTTTAATAAAGCCTACCGCTGTAAGGATAAATTATTTGACAGCGATTCCGGGCAGCAAACATTACTGACCATCGTCTCAAACCGCCAGCAGTGGGATGTTTGCTTCAAGCTACTGGAACTGGGGGCCACTCCCGATGCTGGTCATCACGGTGATAGCATAACGCCGCTTCACATGGCGGCAAAAGCGGGACAATCCGATCTGCTGGAAGCCCTGTTGCTTCATAACGCCAACCCCAACATGACTACCGGGCCCTGGTCCTACAAGGGCGAGTGCAAGAGGATGACGGCATTAAGGTTTACCCTGCTGTATAAAGGCAAAGATGAAGAAGAAAGCGCAAACGTCAGAAAATCAATGATTCAAACACTGCTGGAAAGCGGTGCCGACCCAATGACCATCGACACGACAGAGTTAGCTGAATTCATTGAACCGTTAGAATTAATGCTTGAGACCTTTCTGGTTGCCCCAACAAATTCAGTAAAACACACCAGACTCCGGCAAAAATACCAACAATATCTGGAAAAATTAGCAGCCGATGGTTCAGATATTCAAAAAAAACTGGGGTCCGGTTGCACGTTTGCTCAGCGAGAATCAATGGAGAATCTATTGAGTTTACTGGATAAGCTGGCCAGCAAGGCAGACACAGTGCCAACACTTCAGAACGTATGCCGTGCCGTCATTCGTCCCGAACTGAATTTCCCAATCCGCAGAAGCATCAAGGACCTCAATCTTCCCGGAAAATTCGAAAAATTCATCTCTGACAGATAGTGAATTCTGATAAAAACCATGTACTAGTTGTCGCATTACAGGTGACCACCAGACAGCTCGCTCTGACAGGAAGAAAAACCCTGTAAAAAAAAGGGGAAAAAGATCAAGAAGGAAATGACCAGACCGGGTATAAATTTCTTGCATACCACTATGCTCTTTAGTACAAATAGACAGGCCGAAACACAGAACAATAAAAATAATACCAAGAGCACTTTATAAACATCGTCGTATATATAGCCAACTGCGGTGCAAAATATGGTCAGGTAGCCGGTGATAGTGGGGACTATTATCAGGTGTTCCGGCTGTAAAGGAATCCGGGTTACCAGCGCTACAGCGTCGTTAGAATGCTCCATTGGTGGAAAAAATAACTCTAATAATAAACGGCAAGGACACACCATCTCATGTTGACACCACAAAAACGACTGCAGCTCGCACCTGCAACCGCTGGTTTTGTCTTATCCGGTACACTGCTTTTCGCTGCTCCTGCCCAAGCTTATGAGTTTGAGGCAATGGATGGTGAAGTGCAGGGGACTCTCAATACTACGATTACTTTGGGGGCCAAGTATGATCTGGAAGGTTATGAAACGCCGGATAGTGCTGAGCAAAACGAAAACGACGGCGATCGTTCTTTTGATAAAGGCTTTGTTAGCAAGGCTCTCAAGCTGACTTCTGAGCTGGACCTGAAAAAAGATAACTACGGTTTCTATGGTCGTGCTACGGCTTTTTACGACCATGTACTGATGAATGGCAGCAACAAGTGGGATTCCAATAACGCTAAGGATGTCGCAAAAGGCTTTGACGATGAAGCTGGAACATTTAACGGCTGGTCCGATGAAGTAAAAGATAATCAAGGCCGGGGGGCCAAGTTACAAAGCGCTTATTTATACGGTGACTGGACATTTGAAGGCGGTCAGAAACTCAGTCTTAAATTGGGTGATCAGACCCATAACTGGGGTGAATCTATTTTCTACGCCGGTGGTTTGAGAGATCTCAACGCATATGATGTCGCACTCTCTTCCCTTCCCGGCTCTGATGGTGATCTGAACATTGCCCAGGGCATGCTGATGGCAGACCTCCAGTTCAATGATGAAATGAAACTGTCAGCTTTTGCCCAATATGACTGGGAAGGTTCAATTATGCCAGGACGTGGTACCTACGACTCTGGCACAGATCTCTTTGTTCCGGGCTCTGACTTTGCCTACTATGAACTGTCGAGATTCGGACTGAACACTATTGGAAACGCTGGTTACGACGCTCTGTTAGCTGCTGCTCTGGGTGAAAATGGCGCAAATATTGATACATTTGGTGACTACGGAAAAGTTGCTAATGTCGGTGGTGTAGTCGATGCAAGCGACTCTGGACAGTGGGGCATGAAGTTCACATTTACCCCTGAGTCACTACCAGACACTGAATTTGCAATTTACTACGCTAATTACCACTCAAGCACTCCATTTTTTGAAACAAAAGTTACTCAAGCGTCTGCACTCGGCGGCTTAGGTATTTCCGGTCTCACTTCGGCAGCAGGTGAATCTCCTAACGCAACAGTTGAGAGCCTCCTTGATGGTATCAGCGCTGATCCAACCAATACCACTCGACAGATGTTACAGCGGGGTTTGGCAGCGATGTATATGCTACAAAATGGTGTTGACGCCCGAGTAATTTACCCAGAAGACATTAAACTCTGGGGAGCCAGCTTTAATACTAAAGTCTGGGGCTACACACAAATTGCCGGTGAAATCACCTATAGAGAGAATGCACCAATCTGGGTTGATCACCCAGATGACATTCTTGGTAGCGGTGTTCTTGGTATCGGAGACTTTGCTGCTGGTGGTGATGTTAAAATTTCTCAAGCTACGGGAAAAACCGTCAAAGCTGACCAATGGTATCAGAATATCGAACGGACACCGATGTGGGATGCTTCTTTATCGATGATCCAACCCTTTGGTGCGGTTCTTGGCACAGATCTGATGTACGTTGTTGCTGAAGCGGCGTTTGAACAGGTAGCTGGCCTGAATGATGAATATTATGGCCGCATCCTGGGCAAGGGCGCTGAATCAGGAATCAATGAGGAAGAACGCCTCGACCGGAACAGCTGGGGCTACAACGTAATGGTTGGTGCCAATTGGAACGATGTCGCAATGCAGGGACTGAACCTTGAGTCCACTTTCCGCTTTACTCATGACGTTAATGGCAACTCCCATTTTACTGGTCGCTTTGAAGAAGGCGAGAAAAGGATCAACATGGGCCTGACCGCCAAATACGACGATATGATGGCCAAAGTGACCTGGGGTGGCGATGCCGACAACGTTCTGCGTAAAGGCACCATTACCGGAACGATTGGTTATACCTTCTAACTTGGTTCCCACAGTCTCCAGTACACCATTTCAATGAGTGTGATGTGTACAATCTCCGTTCACCCTGAGCGCCCTTCGGCTCCGCTCAGGATGCACGAAAGAAGGGTGATTGGCACAGTCTTTATTCAGGGTATGGTGTTTACGCCCTTCGGCTCCGCTCAGGACGAACGGAGTTTGGGCGTCATTGATAACCCCATCAACCGTGCCCCCATTAAAGCCCCACGATACCCAGCCAATACCAAAGCCGATAAAATCCCCACGATTCCCGGCAAAAACCCGGGCCAATAAAATCCCCCCGCACAAAACCACCCTTAACCATCCGCCATTTATGCTGATATATTACAAAGAGCCTGCTGATGCCCCGTTGCCAGTTCAGCGAAACATCATCAGGCCCTGACAATGAATTCAATATCCAGGGACAGAAACAGGTTATGGCAAACAAACCTCTGACCGGGCTGGCTGCCCGCCTGCTGGCCGATCAATTGATGGAAGAGGCCGACATTCACGACGCTGAAGCCGCTGCTGCCAAGGCCAACAAACCGCTCGCCCGATATCTGCTGGAAAAAAAGCTGGTCAACGGTAATGCCCTGACGCTCGCCACTGCCGAAGAGTTTGGCCTGCCAGTGATCGATCTCAAGGCCTTTGACAAAGAGCATCTGGTCAAAGACGTCGTCGAAGAAAAATTGATGCGAAAGCACAATGTGCTGCCGCTGATCAAGCGGGGCTCACACCTGTTTGCCGCCGTTTCTGATCCGTCCAACCTTCAGGGTCTCGATGAAATCCGCTTTAATACCGGCCTGACCATTCACACGGTCCTGTCGGAGCCCGAAATTCTGGAGAAAATGATTGATGCCACTCTGGATGATACCGGTGGCGCTTTGTCAGAGCTTGGCGACGATGGACTGGTCGATCTTGAAGACCTTGAAGTCAGCGCAGTGGATGATGGGTCCGATGATACCCTGGGAGCTAACGGCGGCGGCGAGGATGACACGCCGGTGGTGAAGTTCGTCAATAAAATGCTGCTGTCCGCCATCAAAGGCGGTGCATCGGATCTGCACTTTGAGCCCTATGAAAGAACCTATCGGGTTCGTTTCAGAACCGACGGCGTGCTCCATGAAGTCAATCGCCCCCCGGTCAGCCTCGGGTCCAGGATTGCTTCACGACTGAAGATCATGTCGGCCATGGATATTTCCGAGCGCAGGAAGCCTCAGGATGGCCGGATAAAAATGAAGCTGTCGAAAAGCAAGGCCATCGACTTTCGGGTCAACACGCTGCCGACGCTCTGGGGCGAGAAAATCGTACTTCGTATCCTCGATCCTTCCAGCGCCAAAATGGGTATTGATGCCCTGGGCTACGAAGAAGAGCAGAAAGAGATGTATATGACCGCCCTGCACCAGCCACAGGGCATGATTCTGGTTACCGGACCCACCGGTTCGGGAAAAACGGTATCGCTCTATACCGGTTTGAATATTCTCAATACCAATGAGCGAAACATTTCCACCGCGGAGGACCCGGTGGAAATTAACCTGGAAGGTATTAACCAGGTTAACGTCAATCCCAAACAGGGTATGGACTTCAGCCAGGCGTTGCGGGCTTTCCTGCGTCAGGATCCGGATATCATCATGGTGGGTGAGATAAGGGACCTGGAAACCGCCAACATTGCCATCAAGGCGGCCCAGACCGGCCATATGGTGATGTCCACCCTGCACACCAACAGTGCGGCAGAGACCCTGACCCGTTTGCAGAACATGGGGGTGCCATCATTTAACATCGCAACCTCGGTCAGCCTGATTATTGCCCAGCGTCTGGCACGAAGACTGTGCAGTCAGTGCAAGGTAAAAGTTGACATCCCGAAAGAAACACTGCTGGAAGAGGGCTTTACCGAAGAGCAGGCGGACTCCGCCGAGATTTTTGGCCCTAAAGGCTGTGACAACTGTAAGGGTGGCTATAAAGGTCGTGTGGGTATTTATGAGGTGGTGTCGATCACCCCCGGCATGCAGCAGATCATTATGGCCGAAGGCAACTCTCTGGAAATCTCGGAACAGGCCCAGAAAGAAGGCTTTAACAACCTTCGCCAATCGGGGCTATTAAAGGCACTGCAGGGGGTTACCAGCCTTGAAGAGGTGAACCGGGTAACACAGGATTAACCAGGCACTGCTGACTTCTCGTTGCTCCATGGCCCTTGAGGGAGGCATAAAAGCCTTTAGGAATTGTCTTTTAATAAGTTCCCGATTTCCGTTCACCCTGAGTGCTGAGCTTGTCGAAGTATCGAAGGGTCGTGCCACCGAACTTCGATACTTCGACAAGCTCAGCACTCAGTCCGAACGGAGTCAGGCAATGAAAATAGGGAAGTTATTTCCAGACAACTCCCTCAGAGCCTGTGAATAAGGGCTTCCCCTGCTTAAACAGACTCACTTCCCAAAGACAGCAGCGTAGCGTTTCCGCCAACAGCCGTGGTATTGATCGACAACGTCTGTTCGGTTGCAAACCGCTGCAGGTAGTTTGGCCCACCCGCTTTTGGACCGGTACCTGACAGCCCCTGGCCACCAAATGGCTGAACACCGACAACAGCGCCAGTCTGGTTCCTGTTGATATAGATATTACCTACCTTGACCCGCTGCTCAATAAACGTCGCCGTCACTTCGTTTCTACTGTGAATTCCCAGGGTAAGGCCATACCCGGTACTGTTGATCTGCTTAATCACCTCAGGCAACGCTTTCGCGTCGTAACGAATCACATGGAGAACAGGGCCGAAGTGCTCCCTATCAAGCTGGCCAATATGGTCAATTTCAAAGGCAACCGGCGCAACAAAACTGCCGTTAGCGCAATCCGCTGGCAGTTGGCATTCAAACAGCAGTTTGGCTTCTTGTTTCATTCGTTGGATATGTGTCTGTAGTGACTGGCGAGCCTTTTCATCAATCACCGGGCCAATATCGGTAGAATGAAAACTCGGATTACCGATAGACAGCTCCTTCATTGCCCCCTGCAACAGAGCGATCACCCGGTCAGCAATATCTTTCTGCACATAAAGTACCCTGAGCGCTGAACAGCGCTGCCCGGCACTGCCAAAGGCGGACAAAAGAACATCATTTACCACCTGCTCAGGCAGTGCGGTGGAATCGACGATCATGGCATTCTGACCACCGGTTTCAGCAATCAGCGGTATCATCGCGCCAGGACGATTCGCCAGCGTCTGATTAATCAACCGGGCAGTTTCCGTGGAGCCGGTGAAAGCGACACCGGCAATCCGGGCATCAGCCACCAGTTGACGACCCACCGTGGCCCCCTCGCCGGGCAATAACTGAATCACATCACCGGGAATTCCCGCTGCCAGCATCAGCTCAACTGCCCTGCCCGCAATCAGGCCGGTTTGTTCAGCAGGTTTGGCAACCACTGTATTCCCGGAGGCAAGCGCTGCGGTAATCTGCCCGAGGAAAATAGCCAGGGGAAAGTTCCAGGGGCTGATACAGAGAAAAACCCCTCGCCCACAAAGCCGCAGCTCGTTAGACTCCCCCGTCGGCCCCGGCATCATGATGGACGATGAAAAACGCTCCCGCGCCTGACCTGCGTAATAGCGGCAAAAATCCACCGCCTCCCGCACTTCATCAATGGCATCGTGCACGGTTTTGCCAGCTTCCTGATGGCACAGGGCCACCAGCTCCTCACGGTTTTCCTCCAGTAAGTCTGCCAGTTTCTCCAGACAGTCTGCCCGCTGTTCTGCCGGTGTGGAATTCCAGCGTTCAAAGGCCGCTTCAGCAATGCCAATGGCCGTACCGGTCTGGGTTTCATCACTCCATCCCAAGTGGCCTGCAATCTCAGAGCGGTCATAGGGGCAGGTTATTTCAGAGGTCTCTGCTGACGGTACAAGCTGACCATCAAGCCATGGCCCCTGAGTCCATTTATGCCCCATAAAGCTCTGTACTTTTTGCTGAAATGGCTGCCACTGACTGTCAATATCCACATTCACACCCAGTGAGTTTTTCCGTGACTGGCCGTAAATAGACGGTGGCAACGGGATTTGGTCGTTCTGCAAACAAACCCGGCCTGTCAACGTCTCCACCGGATGCTGAACCAGGGCCGCAACCGGGGTTTTCGCATCCACCAGACGGTGAACAAAGGAGGAATTGGCACCATTCTCAAGTAAACGACGAACCAGATAGGGCAGCAGATCCTTATGACTGCCAACAGGCGCATAAATACGCACCGGACGACGATGATCAGTCAGGATGAAATTATAGAGCGCATCCCCCATACCGTGGAGGCGCTGGAACTCAAAATCAGCGGCACCTTCACGTTCTGCCATGGTAAGAATACTGGCAACCGTGTGGGCATTATGACTGGCAAACTGAGGATAGAGTGCCGACCTGACAGGCTCGGATAACAGATACCTGGCACACACCAGGTAGGCAACATCTGTCGCTTCCTTGCGGGTATAGACCGGATAACCGCTCAGCCCCTGTTGCTGGCAAAGCTTTACTTCACTGTCCCAGTAAGCTCCCTTTACCAGCCGAACCGGGATGCGGTCTCCGTGCTCATGGGCCAGGGCAGAAAGCCAGCACAACGATGGCAGTGCCCGTTTGCCGTACGCCTGGATCACCAGACCGAGCCCACCCCAGCCACGGCAATCCGGGTGTCGGTAAACCCGCTCAAACACTTCCAGAAACAGCTCATGACGATCCTGTTCCTCAGCGTCCATATTGATAGCTACATTGCCCGCCCTGGCTTCTCGCACCAGATCCACCAGCGCCGGTACCAGCTCCCGGAAAACCCGCGCTTTATGGGCCACGTCATAGCGTGGATGAAGCGCAGAAAGCTTGATGGAAATGCCGGCACGGGGGGAGTTTTCGTGATCAGGTTCCGTAGCAACCGCTCTGATCGCCGCCAGGTATTCATCGTGATAACGCCGGGCATCCTCCATGGTCAGGGCAGACTCCCCCAACATATCAAAAGAGTAGGTGTACCCCTTTTCCCGTTGTTTCAGGCCATTCTTTAACGCTTCTGAAATATTCCGCCCCAGGACAAAATGACGCCCCATAATCTTCATGGCCTGGTTAACCGCCTGGCGAATAACCGGCTCCCCCATCCGGTTCACCAGTTTGCCAATAACCCCTCCGGCAGAGCCATCCTCCCCGGCGTCAAGGTTGACCACCTTGCCGGTCAGCAGCAATCCCCAGGTGGAGGCATTGACCAGCAGAGAGTCACTTTGGCTCAGGTGTTTTTTCCAGTCAGCCACACTGAGCTTGTCGCGGATCAGGGCATCGGCAGTGCGATCATCGGGAATACGCATCAGGGCTTCGGCCAGGCACATCAGCAAAATACCTTCCCGGGTATCCAGGCTGTACTGCAATAACAATGCATCAATCATATGAATGCCATTGTCACTGCCCCTGACCTGCTCAATCATTCTGGTGGCCTGACTGGCTGTCTCAGGGTAATCACCGGACTGTTCATCCAGAATCTGAACCAGTTCCTGTAACCAGGAAGCCTCATCCACGCAGTAATGAGGAGAGATCATCGACCAGAGTTCAGCTGGTTTTTGCCGGACAATACCTTCGTTGAATGCATCTTTCGCCTGGAACATACCCTTCTCCATATTGCCTTTCTCCAATTTGGGGCGTGCAGGATGAACAACCAGACTGCAGCCAATGATCCTGACTGGTTATTTAGAATATCTATCGCTCTTCCTGAGTACTTGAATAATACTCACCAGTTCTGCACGTCGATACCAGGTTAACTGCACTCGCAGCAGAGACCACACTCCTTAAATGGTCACCCGGAATCAATCATGGATGTATTCTCATTTTGTAGACTGATAAAACCCTACGATAGTTCACCAAAAAGTGTATATCTTTATAAAAAAATAATTACTAATTGATATAGAACCAATAACACTTCCACTTGTCGAATGTTGTCGCCATATCGGCAAAATGAGATCCGCAAAATTTTTAACCCCCTACTTCTCCATCAATTTAACAAGGATTAAATAATGGCGACCCCATTATCAGCATCGGTCACACAACCAATCTACACTCCACCGGCAGCGGGTGGGCTTCAGACCGGACAGTCATCCGGGCCGACTGGCCACTATGTTGGGCATAATGTCGACACACATGATCCCGCACCTCAATTACAAGGTTCCGGAACAGGCGCTCCAGCCCAGTCCTATCAGCAACAGGGTGGCCAGCCCCCCTTCGGCTCCGTTGCACAGCACCCTGCTACCAGTTACATGACACCTCAACCTCCAGCGGGAGCGCCAACTGCCGCAGAAACAGCCCCTGCAACTCCGGAAGAGACTAAGACTAACGGCGAGCAGAAAGCTGCTGAAGGTGAAAAGAAAGCTGCCGAAGGTAAACAAAAATCAGCTGGCGGTAAAACCCTTCTTGAACGCTTGAATTTGGGGAATTTCTTAAACAATACGAGGAATGCAGGGGGGGCACCTGAATCAAAAACATCAGAGCAAGATGTTGAAAAAGGAAAAACTGCTGAAAAGGAAAAGACGGCTGACTCGGAAAAGAGTGCTGAGCAGAAAGCGCCGGAAAAAGCCCCTGACCAGGGAGCAAAACAATCTGCAGCACCGCCTGCGCCCGCGCCTGCACCCGCTGCCCATCAGCCAGTGAGCAGTCAATCACCCCATACAGGCCATCAACAAGACCCACACCGTTCGGCAATGCCGCCATATACCCCGGCTCCCACACACACCCCTGCAACTCCCGGGAATGTGCAGACTTCAGGTCATGAGTCGCATCATCAGACCTCGGTTACCGGGTCAACTCAACATGCTCAATTTGATAGCCGCTCCGTTCCTCCTGACAGCAAAGAGTCTGCTCCAACACCACAACGTACAGTTCTTGAGCAGAGAGTCGACAGCGACATTCAACACATGAGTAGCTTAGTGAATGAAGGTATTTCTCATTATGGCCAGCAGGGACCTACAAGGACTCGGCTGGAAGCCGATGCCCGCCGGGATCTTGAGTTCCATCGCGAGGAAGCCGCTAGATGCGAAGCGTACCTTCAACCTTCTACAAAACCGGAAACACAGCAACGGTTAACTGGGGAACTGGCCAGCCAACAAACGAATGAGGTCAGGACTAGTGAGCAATCCAGAACTCAACAAACGGGCCAACAATCCGGACTGCCGCCCTCACTTCAGGATGCCCTGGGCCAGGAGGTATTTTTAATGGCCAAACGAGGTGCAATTGAAGGTGCTCGTGAAGCCTTAAGTGCTCAAGCCAGGGGATTGGAGGAGAAATACGGACCTCTCGGGCAGCCAGGTACCGACGTTTAATCTTCTGACGTTTAACTCTCAACGGTCGCATCTGCGGCCGTTTTATTTTGGAGGCAGTCTGGGAAGGTTGGTATTATTTGCCATAAAAACGACATAAATTGTCTATCCATGGCTGTATATCCCCAACCTGGGCAGCAACCCAGTCAGGGTTATAACAGGTATCCAGATAACGATCACCCGGATCACACAACAGGGTAACGATGGATCCTTCCTGACCATCGGATTTCATCTGTGCAGCAATTTGCAAGGCACCGTATAAATTAGTCCCGGTACTCGGGCCAGCCTTGCGACCCAGTATCCTTTCCAGCCAGTGAATGGTTGCAATAGCGGCCACATCAGGCACTCGACGCATGTCATCAATCACACCAGGAATAAATGATGGTTCGACTCTCGGCCGCCCAATACCCTCTATACGAGAGCCCTGGTCAATCGTCAGGCTTGAGTCGCCACTGGCGTAGTAGTCCATGAAAACAGAGTGATCGGGGTCCACAACACATAACCGGGTATTCAGCTTTTGGTATCGAATGTAGCGTCCAATGGTGGCCGATGTTCCTCCGGTTCCCGGGCTCATGACAATCCAGCTGGGCACCGGGTATTTCTCAGCCCGCATCTGTCGAAAAATGGAATCGGCAATATTGTTGTTACCCCGCCAGTCTGTTGCCCTCTCGGCATAAGTAAACTGGTCCATATAGTGTCCATTCAGCTCCCTTGCCAACCGCTGGGATTCGGCATAAATCTCACTGGAGCAATTGACCAGGTGACACTGACCACCGTAAAACCTGATCTGTTGTATCTTCTGCATGGAGGTCGATCTGGGCATTACGGCGATAAATGGCAAGCCCAGCAGCCGGGCAAAGTAGGCTTCAGAAACGGCTGTACTTCCTGAAGAGGACTCAATAATGGTGGTATTCTCATCAACCCAGCCATTACAGATGGCATAAAGAAATAAAGATCGGGCCAGACGGTGCTTGAGGCTGCCCGTCGGGTGCGTGCTTTCATCTTTCAGATACACCTCGACACCGTTGATTTCCGGTAACTCAAGCCGTATCAGATGTGTATCTGCACTGCGCTGGAAATCCGCCTCAATTTTGCTGATGGCTTCATTAACCCATTGATGACCACTCATAACCTTCCCCCCAAATAAAATTTTAAAAAGAGAAAAAAATACACCATTTTGCTATAAACAATTCTTACTTTTATATCTGGAATAGTGCTAGTTTATGCAAGTTTATCGGGTAGGTGGTGCGGTCAGAGATCAATTACTGGGTTTGCCTGTCAAGGACAATGACTGGGTTGTCGTTGGTGCAACGCCCGGGCAGATGAAGGATCTGGGCTATCAGCCGGTTGGCCGGGATTTCCCGGTTTTCCTTCACCCGCAAACCAAAGAGGAATACGCACTGGCCCGAACGGAACGCAAAACCGGGCATGGTTATGCGGGTTTCAGCTTTCACACTTCCGTTGATATATCCCTGGAGGAAGACTTACTGAGACGGGATTTGACCATTAATGCCATGGCAGAAGACCAGCACGGGAACATTATTGACCCCTACGGAGGTCAGGAAGACCTGAAAAACCGCCGACTTCGCCACATATCGCCTGCTTTTCAGGAAGATCCTCTTAGAATCCTCAGGGTTGCCCGGTTCGCCGCAAGACTTGCCCCTCTTGGCTTTCAGGTGGCAGAAGAGACGCTGGAATTAATGAGCAACATGGTGAATAACGGCGAAGCATCCCACCTGGTGTCCGAAAGAGTATGGCAAGAAACGTCCAGAGCCTTGATGGAACCCAGCCCTTCGGTCTACTTTCAAACGCTGGAGTGCTGCGGTGCTCTTCAGGCCGTATTGCCCGAGTTCCGATCCCTGATCCATAACCAGACCTTATTGCACCTCAACATGGCTGCCCGGGACAACAACACTGCACTGATCCGGTTTGGCTGCCTGTTCTCGCCTCTACTGCCTCAGGCCGAAGCGGAAAAAACCAATGGCATACTGACGGTTCAGGGTGTTTCATCCAGATTGCGATTACCTTCAGAATATGCCGATATGGCCCTTCTGGTCACAGAGCACGCCCAGAGCGTTACGTCGGTTATTCACCGCAACGATGCAGAGTCCCTGATGTCCCTGTTTGAAGCCACCGATGCCCTGCGCCGCCCTGAACGCTTTATCAGCCTGATGACGATTCTTTCCTACAGCTTCGCAATGGTTAAATTGAAAAAAAGCCAGATCATTGAACTATTGACTGGCTGTTTATCCATTAAAGCCAGAGAGTTGATGACTGAAAACATCACAGGAAAAGCCCTCGGCGAAGCATTAAGACAGAAGCGGCTTCAGCAAATGCAATCAAAAATGCCTCTTAACGAATAAAATCAGCGATTAAAGCCCCAACAATCTATGATACAGCGTTATGAGCTATTGATAGTAATTTCAATCTCTTAACGCATTCCAAAACACATTCTGGTTACTGACACTTCATTAATTAGTATTAAACTGGAACAAAACTCCAAATAAAGTGTCCAAATGTTCAGTCAATACTTTATTGATGTAATTAATCATACAAACTGAATAAGGACATAAACCATGGCAAACACAGGTCCAGTAACATCACAGGTAACTACGGCTCACATCCCACCGGTACCGCCGCCTCCACCGGGCGTCAAACCGTCTCCGGTTATTAATGCCCAGCCTGTGGCAACATCCACAACAACCCGGGTAGACAAGCAAACCCAAACGTCGCAGCGGCCGGCAAAACGTTTAATGCTGACTGACAGAATTAAACAAGGCATCGCTGCCATAGGTGGCACACCGGCAGGGTCTGCGCAGAAATCTGTCCAGACAGAGCTTGCTCCGGTGAAACCTGCCAAGTCGACCCCGGTAGAAAAAACCACAGATGGCAAAGTCGCTGAAAGTCCAGCGAAAACTGCCGTAAAAACTGCTGAAAATCCAGCGAAAACCGCTGAAAAAACTGTTGATAAGCCAGCGAAAACTGCTGAAAAAACCGCTGAGAAAAAATCTGAGAAAACGTCTGAGATTAAAGATCAGCCAATTACTGTCATTCACAAGCCCAGCCTGGGTGAGCGTGTAATTGAGAAGTTGAAAGTCGTGGGCTCATACCTTGTTGCCCCCTTAAAGCTCCTCTTTAACGCTGTTAAATTTGTTACCAAACCTCTGCAAGATTACGTGATTACCCCTGCTTACGAAGGGTTACTCTATGTATTCCATCCGGCCAAGTATAATGCCAGAAAGCTGGAGCAGAAAACCGCTGCACAGCAGGCTGAGGATGCTCTCAAGCAGGAAAGAAATCAGGCATTTGACAAGCTCTGTATGACAGAGGCCAACCAACGGCACAACAAATTTCACGAGGAATTGAATTGCGCAAGGCTGGCCGAGCACTACGGTGTTACCGACAAGGAAGTTCAAGACAAGGTAGACAGTCAAAAAGCTCGCGCTGAAGCCAACCACTTGTTCAATAAGCAACTGGCGGCTGAGAAGCTGAAGCTGCACAAAGAAAAAGTACTCCACGAAGATCCAAAAACCGGTGAAAAGTACTACTATACCCCGACCCGGACCCTGACGGTGGCTAATGAAAATAGTCGGGCAACCATGACGGTTAAAGAGAAGACCCCGGGCGGTAAGGTTGTAGATCATTTACTGGATGCTGACCATGCATCAGTAGCCATGAGACTGGGTAACGACCCTGCGCTGGCCACCGCTATGTACAATTACAACAAAGAAATGGCAGCTTACGAACAGTTATTGGCAGCCTTCATCAAGGACGATGCAAAATACCAGAAAGCCAAACAGAAAGCGGTGAAGAAAGGTAAAGCACTTGATCAAAAAGCGCCTGTTCACCCTGGCGAGCCTCCCAAACGTCCTGTATTTAAATGCACTGATGAGAACGTGATCGCAGCATTCAAGCTGGTCAGAGAACAATATCACGCCAAGCTTCACGCAGCAGTACAAACGCTTGAAAAAGACGTGGCAACAATGATGGCTGATTTTGATGCGGCCTACCCGAACAACGGGGATACCAAAAAGCTCATCAAAAAAGAGTCGAATCCTGAAGCCTATAAAGCGGAAGTGCAGGCATGGGTTAAACAGTTAGAATCCTCGCTTGGAGAAATGCGGAAAGATGTGAAGAAGGCAGAAGCAGGCGGACACCAGTCTTCGGTTAATTCGTTAAATGAGCTCATCAGCAATCGGCAAAGGGATATCGATATCAACAAGCGCCACCTGGCAATCTATGCCAAAGAGTGCGAGAAGGCCTCGATCCAACAAGAGCTTGAATACCTGAGCCAGATGTGCCCGAACCTTCAGGAACACCGTACACAAGACATCGATGACTGGAAAAACGGTGCACTTGTTCGTGACCCTCAAGATCCTGATTTCGATAAAAGGGTATCAGACAAACGCGACAGGCTGGACATTGGGCGTTTGAAAAACTGGGTTTACAAAGATGCCAAGGGTAACGCCCTGGATATCTTCACCAGAGATGCCGGCGGCAATGTCACTGGTGTCGACAAAACCATGTACGCCCAGGTGAACGATGTGATCATCCCCACGCCTGACAGGAAGCTGACCCCGGCTTACAACGGAAGAGTGTCTGCCCCGGATTACCAGAATCAGGAAGGCATGAAGTGGAGCAAGATGCGCCAGGCTCCATATCAAGGCTATGTTGCCCAGAGAGATGAAAATGGCAAAGTCCTGAAAGACAGTGATGGCAAGGTCAAATGGGAAGAGGCACCTGGCCGACTCAGCAACCACTGGGTGGTTAAGTACAGTGACGTTGATGGCAGGCATGAGGGCTACGATAAGTCCCAAACCATTGTCAAAAACAGCGCACTGGCCAGCCAACCGGAAGCTCCTGTTGTTGAACCCGAAGTTCCTGTTGTCATTAAACCCAAAGCTTCTTTTGAACCAACACCGGAACAAGCTGCCAGCCTGGCAGCCGCGATTGGAGAAAAACTCTTCGCTCTGACCGAGGAAAATGTGCATGCTCACAATGAGCTACAGGACGCAACAAGCAGCAAACCAAGAGTTCCTACTGTCGATGATGATCACTTCGAATTCTCTGCAAACAGTTCAGAGTCAGAGGCTGACGATGGCAAAAGCTGTACTGTCATGGCCAGAGAATTTTTCAAGCATATGGAACGAGAACGGAAGATCAGCGAATCAACGCGGATCTGTGACCGGTGGTTCTCTGAATTGCAGCGAACAAAGTCAACAGTGGAGGAAACAGAGGAGCCTGTAAAGCCAGTTAATCCCGAGCGCCAAGGTTTGTTGCTGAAGGAGATTTGCGATGACTCGACAGAGGTAGAAAAATTTCGCGCCGACAGTGAGTTCGTTGCAACCACAATAGCTGAGCGTGATGGCCGCCACCACGGCATTGGTAGTGAACCGCAGGTTGACAATGCTTCTGAGCAAAATAACGACGACGATGATGCTTCTTCCGTATATAGTGACCAAGAGTCCTTGGTTGGGCCATCCATTTTTCCTAAAGCTCTACCACCTACACCTGAGCAGCGCATGGTAGATTTCGGTAAATTACATAGTCTGACCACAGATGAGGAGATGAGCACTCTACAAGTTAGTACATAAGCACAGGCTATTTGCCATGTTTTTTCAGGCTAACCCCTGAATATTCTGGCCGTCTTTTCAAGACGGCCTTTTTTTATGGTAATTAAGTCGTTAACCAGATGACATCATATTCCTGTTTAACAGCTCCGTTACCAGGGGCCGAAACCAGGGTTCTTTAACCTGATTGATCAACTTTTCCACGGCAAGGGCACCAGAACTGTCCAACGCCAGCAAAAGGTCAATATCCGCAGCACAAAGGTGCTGTTCGCGATCCCTGCCCAGTTGCTCTTCAAGCCTCTTGCACCATTGCTGCAATGTCTCAGCACTCATGTCTGACTCAACGCAAACCACCCCGTTAATATAATCGGGAGCCTCAAGACCAACCGCTTTCGTGGTCACCAGCTCACTGACCGTGACCTTACCAAATCGCTGCTCCAGCGCAGCGATCATCTGACAACACTGATACTCAGCGTTAATATTGGAGCCAATACCCAGCACATAGACAGTCACTGCCAGCTATTCCTGTCCCATCATCTGTGTACGGGTTCGCTCACACCAGACAGTAGCAAGCGCATTGGTCAAAGCCTTCGGCTTGCGAATGGTGACAGCCACTTTATCCACCGGAAAATGCTCCAGCACCTGAGTGATGATACCGCCAGCCAGTGCCTCAATGAGCTGATACCGGGAGGCCTCACAAAATGCCCTGACCTGCCGGGTAATGGCGTCGTAATCCAGCGCATCCTGCAAGTCGTCACTGGTGAACGCGCGGGTAAAATCAGTCGTCAGTTCCAGGTCCAGCACCAATGGCTGCGGTGCTTCATGCTCAAACTCATAAACACCGATGACCGCCCGGGTTTCAATGGCTTCTATTCGTACTTTATCCATAGGAGTCACACTCACGCTCTTTTAATCATGAAAACAGTGGCGCAGAAAACGAAATCTAAAGAGGCTGTCGCTAAAAAAGAAAATCAACATCAAACCACAAAGGTAAAGATGAGCGCGACCTGCTCGACAGGTAACATCAGAACAAAAACTTTGTGCCTCCGTGCCTTTGTGGTTCCCTTCTTTAAAAGGCTTCTAGGAGGCTGACCGAGAATAGCGCCCGTAGCGAGGATGGCAGAAAATTGAGGATAAAAAGTCGGAAATTTTTAGTGAATAGTGGTTCTATTTGCTAAAAATTTCCGACTTTTTAGACCAATTTGCTGCCACCGCAGTAGGGCAGTCTATTCTCGGTCAGCCTCCTAGCCAACCGGCTCCAGCTCTTCCATAGGCCAGCGGGGCACAGGCACTACTTCAGGCCCATCGCTCTGACCAGCAAGCAGCCGCTGACAGCCAGCATAAGCGATCATGGCACCATTATCCGTACAAAACTGTGGGCGGGCATAACGCAGTACCGCACCTTCTTTTTCCACCATGGATTCCAGGGCAGCCCGCAGTGACTGATTGGCACTAACGCCTCCGGCAATAATCAGCTGCTTCATACCGGTCTGCTGCAGGGCACGACGACATTTGATGGTCAGGGTTGCCACCACCGCCTGTTCAAAGGCACGGGCAATATCCGCACGATCCTGATCCGCAGGCTCTTTGGCTATCGCTTCTTTACGGCATTTTGCCACGGTATTAAGGGTATAGGTTTTCAAGCCACTGAAGCTGAAATCCAGTCCCGGGCGATCGGTCATGGGCCGTGGGAAACGAAAACGCCCTTCCTGCCCCTGTTCTGCCAGCCGGGCAATGGCAGGACCGCCAGGGTAATCCAGACCCAGCATCGCGGCCACTTTATCAAAAGCTTCGCCGGCGGCATCATCAACCGACTCGCCCAGTAGAGTGTAACGACCAATACCGGCCACCTGCACCAGCTGAGTGTGGCCACCGGATACCAGCAGCGCCACAAATGGAAACGCTACGGGTGTTTCTTCCAGCATGGGTGCCAGCAAATGACCTTCCATATGGTGAACCCCCACCGATGGTATACCCCAGGCCCAGGCCAGAGCCTTGCCAATACAGGCTCCCACCATCAGGGCCCCCACCAGCCCGGGGCCACGGGTGTAGGCGATGGCGTCGATCTGATCTTTACTGATGCCTGCCTGCTCAAGCACCTGGTTAATCAGGGGCAATACTCTCTGGATATGGTCTCTGGAAGCCAGTTCAGGTACCACACCACCGTAATCGATGTGCATATCAATCTGACTGAACAGGGCATCGCTCAGCAGACCTTTCCCGCTGTCATAGAGGGCAATGCCGGTCTCATCGCAGGAAGTTTCTATCCCGAGAACAATCATTAAACCAACCTGTGAAACAATGTGTGCAAAAAGAGTCAGTGAAATTCCCGAATCCGGGTATTTCATAAAGGGGAAGAATCATACGTTAAGTAGTTGGCCAAATGGAATCGTATATTTCTGGCTAAGTGGGCAGTTACTATGCAAGGCACAACGCAGGGAGCATAGCCGTAGCTATGTGACCGGAGTTGTAACGCCGCAGAGTGACTGTCCACTTAGCCAGAAAATATGATTTCATTTGGTTAACTACTTAAGTAGGCGTTTTTTGCATTTTTGCTGAATAAGCTTTAAAATTCGCGCCCTTGAAAAACTGCGACTAATCTGTCTTGTTAATGTGAGTATTAACGTCCTGCTTTGGGTAAAGTCCCGTCTTTTCAAAGCACGATACTGGTAATCACAGAGGTGATTTATCGCATTCGCGCAGCATTGGCTGTAATCCAGCCGTGAGTTTTTTAGCCTTCAGTCGCACTGACCGGGGCGGATTCATGGTCAACATTTGTTATTAAAAGGAAGGTGATCTCTGCATGCCTGCTGTTAAAGTTAAAGAGAATGAACCGTTTGACGTAGCCCTGCGCCGTTTCAAGCGCTCTTGTGAAAAAGCTGGTATCCTGGCTGAAGTTCGTCGTCGTGAGCACTACGAAAAGCCAACTACCGTTCGCAAGCGCAAGGCCGCTGCTGCTGTTAAGCGTCATCTTAAAAAACTGCAGCGCGAGCAGCGTCGTCGTGAGCGTCTGTATTGATCAACTGACCCTAACGTCGGTTGCTTCAATCCTGTGATTTACGCGTTGACTACCATTAAGCTTTGAACCCACCAACCTTAACGTCAGGTAAAAAGGAACGTGTCATGAGTGATTGCATTGTCAGGGATCAACTGACAGAAGCCATGAAGGATGCCATGCGCAATCGCGACAAACCACGACTGGGTACTATCCGTTTGGCTCTGGCCGAACTGAAGCGAATTGAAGTCGATGAAAAGTCACTAGACGATCAACGTGCCCTGGCAGTACTGGACAAAATGGTAAAGCAGCGTCGCGATGCCATTGTACAGTTCGAGTCTGCCGGGCGCACGGATCTTGCCGAACAGGAAAAGCTGGAACTTGAGGTTCTTGCTGACTTTCTCCCCACCCCGCTATCAGAAACTGAAATCATCGAACTGGTCGACCTCGCCATTAACAGCACCGGTGCCTCCGGCATGGCCGACATGGGCAAGGTGATGGGTATTGTTAAACCACAGGCGCAGGGTCGTGCGGACATGTCATCCATCAGCAAAATCGTTAAATCCCGGTTAAGCTGACACTCACCCTGTCGGGTGATAGTATCTATCCAATAGTTATTTTCTTTTCTGTTTCAGGCGCAGCACTCCACCATGGCCGGACGGATTCCCCAGTATTTTATTGATGACCTCCTGACCCGCATTGATATCGTCGATGTGATCGATCACCGGGTTAAGCTGAAAAAAACCGGTCGCAACTACTCTGCCTGCTGTCCTTTCCACAAAGAGAAGACCCCGTCCTTTACGGTGAGCCCTGACAAGCAGTTCTACTACTGCTTTGGCTGCGGAGCCAGTGGCAATGCCGTTGGCTTTGTTATGGACCACGACCACCTGGACTTTCCTGAAGCGGTTGACACACTGGCAGGACAGCTGGGCCTGGAAGTCCCCAGGGAAGAAAACCCGCACCGACAACGGGGCCCGGACCACAGCGAACTATACCATCTGCTGGAGCGCGCAGTGGACTTCTATAGCCGCCAGCTGAAACAGCATGAACAATCCCCAAGGGCATCCCACTACCTGAAAAACCGGGGGCTTGATCCACAAACCTGCCAGCACTTTGCCATCGGCTTTGCACCGCCGGGCTGGGACAACCTGAAAAAAGAGCTGGCCACCTCACCAGAAAAAGAGCAGCAGCTGATCACCACCGGCATGCTGGTCAAAAATGAAGACCGCAATACGGTGTATGATCGTTTCCGGGAGCGCATCATTTTCCCTATCCGGGATAGCCGGGGTCGCTACATTGCGTTTGGCGGCCGTGTTCTGGGCGATGAAAAACCCAAGTACCTTAACTCGCCCGAATCCCCGGTTTTCCACAAAGGCAAAGAGCTTTACGGGCTGTTTGAAGCCCGGCAGGCCAACCGCAAGCTGAGCCGCATCCTGGTGGTTGAAGGGTATATGGATGTGGTGGCACTGGCCCAACAGGGAATCACCAACGCGGTGGCAACCCTTGGCACAGCCACCACCCCTGACCATATGCAGCGACTGTTCAAAGTGGTGCCTGAAGTCATTTTCTGCTTCGATGGCGATGATGCCGGCCGACGGGCGGCATGGCGTGCACTGGAATCGACACTGTCCAACATGCAGGATGGTCGTCAGGCCCGTTTCCTGTTTCTGCCACAGGGCGAAGATCCCGATAGCATGGTTCGCAAGGAAGGCTCCGAAAGCTTTATTGAGCGAATCAAGAGCCAGGCCATCAGCCTGGATAACTTACTGTTCAGGGAACTGGAGTCAGAGCTGGATCTGACCACCATGGATGGTCGTGCCCGCTTGGCCAAACTGGCTCAACCTTATCTTGATAAACTGCCGGAAGGCTTGTTTCGTCAGTTGCTGGTGAAAAAGCTCTCAGACCGGACAGGACTGGATACACACTACCTGGAAGCTCACTTTCAGGAAAGTGCCCGCACCAGAGAGTTATCCACAAGCCGACCAGAGCCGGAAGCACGCAACATCAACCAGGAAGCACAGGTTCATCATGGTCACTATGAGCCTGCGCCTTTCTACGATGCAGACTACGAAGAAAGACAGTACGCACCAGAAGAACACCCGGGCTATAACACACCTGAGATTTCACGCAGGCCTTCAACCCGCCATCTGACCAACTCAGCCAGACTGGTGACCTGCGGTTATGCCATACGACAGTTATTATGTAATCCGGAGTTTGCCCGGGAAGTTTCCGAGCCATTTGACCACCTGAAACTGGAAAACGACAGTGACAGTCAATTACTGATCGACCTGTTAACCATCCTGAAAAAAGAGCCGTCACTGAAAGCCAGCACGCTTATTGCCCAATGGTACGGCACAGAAAAAGGACAGCGCCTGCAGGCCCTGGCCGCCCTGGATCACGGCACCACCGCGCACCGGGATGAGTTTCTGGAAACCCTGGCCAGCATTCGCAGGAAAGCAGGATTAAACCATCAGAAGAACCTGTACAAATCACTTATCCAGAGCTTCCAGAACAAAAAGCCGGGACAAATTAACGAAGAACTTCGCCAGCAGTTCCGTCAACATCAGGAAGCGTTCAGAGAGCAGATGACCCAGCAGCAGGCAACCGACAAAACACCCGGCAACCACCACGAAAAAAATGGGGAAAGTTAATCTTTTTTTGGTAGTGTCAGACAAATGCAACCGATTCCTCGAATCCATGCATAAAAAAATAACTGCACAACAAAAAATATTAGGTATACTTGAATTTCACTGTGTCCCGTGGAACTGCATTATTGGCCACATTTCTAATTCAAACCCGGTCTGAAAACACCAAGGAAAGGTAACCCGCGTCATGGAATGCATTCCGGTACCTCGTCCAACCAAGTCGGGCCGCTGCCCTGTGGTACTATACCCAGTTTATGAGCTATAATTGCCTGCTTACGTTTTTTGTCCGGTTCGTCAATATCCGCTGTTAAAGGGTTGATATGTCAGCAAATTCGCAACAACAATCCAGATTAAAAGAGCTTATCGCCCGTGGTAAGGAACAGGGGTACCTGACTTACGCGGAGGTTAATGACCATCTTCCGGAAGATATTTCCGATCCTGATCAGGTGGAAGATATTATCCGCATGATCAATGACATGGGTATCAGCGTCTACGAGACCGCTCCCGACGCCGATACCCTGCTCATGGCTGAAGCCGACACCGATGAAGCTGCCGCCGAAGAAGCAGCCGCAGCGCTTGCCGCCGTCGAACAGGAAGCAGGAAGAACCACTGATCCTGTCCGCATGTACATGCGGGAAATGGGTACCGTAGAGCTGTTAACCCGTGAGGGCGAAATCCAGATTGCCAAGCGCATCGAGGAAGGCTGGCGTGAAGTCATGTCGGCACTGGCTCAATTCCCCGGTTCTGCCCAGATTGTCCTCGACGAGTATGACCGCCTTACTGAAGAAGAAGGCCGCCTCACCGACGTTATCAGCGGCTATATAGATCCCGACGATGATACTGAGATCACCAATACCGATGATAACGATATCGAAATCGACGATTCACTTGATGACGATGACGACGATGGTGATGATGAAGACAGCGAAGAAGAGGGCGATAGCGGACTCGACCCGGAAGAGGCCAGAGAGCGCTTCACCCTTCTGAGAGATGCCCTGGAAAAAGCCACCACGGCTATTGCCACTCATGGCCGTGATAACAGCCGGGCGGCACTTGAAGAACTGGCCGCAGCTTTCATGCCGCTGAAGCTGGTTCCACGCATCTTCGACATGCTGGTGTTCCGAATCCGCAATGCCGTGGAGCGCATCCGTGATAACGAGCGCGCGGTCATGCAGCTGTGTGTTCGCAAATCCAAAATGCCCCGCAAGATTTTCCTTAAGGCATTTCCGGGCAACGAAACCAACCTTGGCTGGATCGATGAACTGGCCGCTGGCAGCGGTGGTTACATAGATGCTTTGCAGAACTATCGCGAAGAGATTGTTCGCGCCCAGAAAAAGCTGGCCAATATCGAGAAAGAGTTTGATCTTTCCCTGGTCCAGATAAAAGACATCAACCGTAAAATGTCCCTTGGCGAAGCCCGTGCCCGCCGCGCCAAAAAAGAGATGGTTGAGGCCAACCTTCGTCTGGTTATTTCTATTGCCAAGAAATACACCAACCGAGGCCTGCAGTTCCTTGACCTGATTCAGGAAGGCAACATCGGTCTGATGAAGGCGGTGGACAAGTTCGAATATCGCCGTGGTTACAAGTTTTCGACCTATGCCACCTGGTGGATTCGTCAGGCGATTACCCGATCGATCGCAGATCAGGCTCGCACCATCCGTATTCCGGTTCACATGATTGAAACCATCAACAAGCTGAACCGGATCTCACGACAGATGTTGCAGGAGATGGGCCGGGAACCCACACCGGACGAACTGGCTGTGCGCATGGATATGCCAGAAGACAAGATTCGTAAGGTACTGAAGATCTCCAAAGAGCCTATCTCCATGGAGACACCCATTGGTGATGATGAAGATTCGCACCTGGGTGACTTTATTGAAGATGCTACCATGCAGTCGCCTATCGACCGGGCAACCGGTGAAGGCCTGAAGGAATCTACCCGCATGGTTCTGGCTGGCCTCACCGCTCGTGAAGCCAAGGTACTGAGAATGCGCTTCGGTATCGATATGAACACCGACCACACGCTGGAAGAAGTGGGCAAGCAGTTCGACGTTACCCGTGAGCGTATTCGTCAGATTGAAGCGAAGGCCCTGAGAAAACTGCGTCATCCAACGCGCTCAGATCACCTCCGCAGCTTCCTTGATGAGTAATCATCAACCATAAAAAAAGCACCACACGGTGCTTTTTTTATGGCTTGCACCAAGTGTGACCAAATGCTCAATGAGTGGAATCTACCCGCTCTTATGCAGGCTTCATCAGCGCAAGCAGTTCCTCGACAGCCTCCCTACTCTTAACCTCACACTCATTCAAAGGCCGGGTTTTTGATAACCAGTCGTTAACTCTGAACTCAAAATCATGACGGCAAACATGGTGAGTCAATTTCATTTGAAGACTCTCAGTCAGCGCATGAAGGCGTTGATATTCTTCCTGAAGCTGGTTAGGTCGGCAGCCAGGTTTTCCTTCAGAGTGCAGGGCAATAAACTGTTTGGCTTTATTCAGGATAAGCAGACAGCCTATCAGCAAACCATAAATACGCTCCCCGGTGTTTTGGGGGTTGTGAAACAGAATGGTTTGAGGCAGGTCGAATGCTGCGCCTTTGTGCAATTGCTCTGTCAGCTGATCAAGGTTATCCGTGAGATATTGCAGCGTATCGTTCAGCAATCTGGTTTCTTCTGCAAACAACAAACACCATACCGGCCTCTCAACGCCAGGAACGAGAACGGGCAATCGTGATGCCTTTCCATCGGTTACTCTGGCGTCAACATAAACCTGAAAACCCATTGCCTTTACCCCCAGATCACCGTCTTTAAGATCAATACTGTAGGCCTTTGGCAATTTCATCGCCTGACATTCCGGGACAGGCCAGATGATGACACTTTGAGGGATGTCTGACTCACTGTCGGTATTCAGTGCCTGCAGCTTGTCAAAAAGGGTTCTGACAGATGCTTCTTTCGTGCAGATAATGTCAATCTCATCAAATGATGAGTGGAGGTTCTGTAAAAAGCGTGCGTATGAACCGGTAACCAGAATGGGAGGGTCGGTATAAGAATTATTAATTTCCTGAATAATCTCCAGTGTTTTCAGCGTTATTGAATTTAAATAAGTAACCTGACAAGAAAGTGGGCCTCCTTTGTCAAGATTGGCTGAACACCCGTTTACATCTGTGGAAAAACAGCCAAACCAGGCGTTGTCAGTAAACTGTTCAGGTGATCCGGGGTGCTCTCTACTGACCGCAACAGAAGCCTCAGCTTGACTGTCACAGGCTGAGCATTCTTGATGACTATCACTCCCACGGACAACGGTATTTTCTCGTTTAAACAGCATATTATCCATTATATTGGCTTCACAGCTGCATTGTTCAAACCAGAAGCCCAGAGCATGGCGCATCTTGCTTCCTTCAGAAAAGCGTTGAAGACACTCCAGAACCTGATTCTTATGAACGTGTCGTCCATTAACCAACTGTCTTGTGATACAGCAATGCGCCAGGAAGAAGAAATGGATACGTGAACTCTGAAACGAGTTTCTCAGTCCTTTGATGGATTGCAATACCTGCTCTGCTGACACTCTCTGATGATCAATGGACAGCCCATAGTGCATAGCCATGAATTGCAATTGACATTGCAGTCGTTGTTGCTCGTCGTCTTTATGGGATGCGTTGTTTAAGATTTGCCAGGCCTCTTGAAGTATCTCCTGAGCTGCATTGTTTTCATCATAATGCATGGGTTGTTTCAACTTTTGAATCAGATACCCGGCTTGCTTTACAGCATGATCGCCGGGTACTTCATTAAATACTTCTAACACTTGCCGGTTATCCAGACAGGCACCGTTCAATTCTCTTGCCGTTAATGCCAGCTGTACATAAAAATAAGCCCTTTCCATTAACCAGCCACCGCCTTCATAATCCTTAACCACTGCATCCGCTTCGACCAGCCGACCATTCAACGCCACTCCCCTGAGGCAACATTCCTGTTTGAAGCGCGTCATCCCCAGCCTGCCTTTCGAATTGTCCGGGAAATCCTTAATCACCGTATCCGGTGTAACCGGCTGGCCATTCAACGACAGCCCTCTCAGACAACATTCCTGTTTGAAGCGCGGCAGCTCCAGTGTTGCTTTGGCCTCCTCATAACCCTTAACCACCTCATCGGGTGTGACCTGCTGCCCCATTAACGGCACGCCGTTCAAGCAACATCGCTCTTTGAAGCGCGTCAAATCCAATACTGCCCTGGCTGCCTGATAACCCTTAACGACCGCCTCAGGTTTGACCTGCTGGCCTTCCAACAGCAGACCCTTCAGGCAACATGCCTCTTTGAAGCGCGCCTGTTCCAATATTGCACTGGCATCCTGATAACCCTTAAACACCACATCCGGTGAGATCCGCTTGCCATTCAATCGCAGGCCTCTCAGGCAACACTCCGATTTAAAGCGGGCCAGCTCCAGTGTTGCCTTGATTGCCTGATAATCCTTAACCACCGCCTCCGGTGTGACCGGTCGGTCATTCAATGGCAACCCCCTCAGGCAACATTCCACCTTAAAGCGCCCTATCCCCAGATTGCCTTGCGGGCTACACGGGAAAGCCTTAATCACTGCATCCGGTGTGACTTGCTGGCCATTCAACGGCAGCCCCCTAAAGCAACATGCCGCCTTAAAGCGCGCCAACTCAAGTGTTGCACTGACTGCCTGATAAGCCTTAATCACCGCATCGGGAGTGACTTGCTGGCCATTCAATAACAGGCCCCTCAGGCAACATTCTGCTTTGAAGCGCGCCAGTGCCATTTTGCCTTCGGGACTACCCGGAAAATCCTTAACCACTGCATCCGGTCTGACCTGGTGACCATTCAATAGCAAACCCCTCAGGCAACAGAGTTGCTTGAAACGGGCCAGTTCCAGTGATGCTTTGGCTGCCTGATATTCTTTTACCACCACATCCGGCGTGACCTGCTGACCATGCAACAGCCGCCCCCTTATACAACATTGCGATTTGAAGCGCGCTATCGCTAATTTGTACTTATTTTGATTTGGCTTCCGATTGAATTCCTGAATGACCTGATCCGGGAATACTTTTTGATTGTTATAAAGAATGTTCTTTAAGCAAAGCCTCTCAAGGAATAAACCACTCCTGAGAGACGTTGTATCATTTCTATAAGCTGAGAGCACATCAGCCGGGGTGATTTGACGTCCCTGCAATAGTTTTTTTTGCCAAAAGGCATCCTCAATATCCTTGCCATCATTCAGCGCTGAGGCTGTATCTTTATGAGTCTGATAGACTCTTTTACCGTTAAATCTGTTTCTGGAGCTGTCAGGAATACCGCTTGAACTGACTTGCCGGTCAACTCTAGCAGGCTTTCGATGGGAGTCGGTTGATGATGCCTTCAGAATAAAGCCCTGCACGCCTGGACTATGAATACCGAAGTTTGACCTCAAGAGGATTATTAGGTTCCACTGCCATGTGGGTTAAACACAGTCAGACTAGGAGGCTGTCCGAGAATAGACTGCCCTACTGCGGTTGCGATAAATTGGTCTAAAAATTCCTGCTTCTTCGTCAAATAGCCCCGCTATTCTCCTCAGAAGCAGAAATTTTTATCCTCAATTTCTCGCAATCCTCGCTACGGGCGCTATTCTCGGACAGCCTCCTCGTGAAAAAAGTGACTCTCATTTTTCTTGCGGGTCACAGAATAACTCCGTCAGGGAGTAGCAGAAAATTCTAATGCACAACAAGATATTGAGAGAGACTGGCACTGAGGCCAGCCTCTTTGAAGCGGTGATTATTCAGCCGCTGCAGCCTGCTGCTCTTTAATACGAGCAACTTCTTTCATGCTCAGCTTAATACGACCACGGTTGTCCAGATCCATCACAACCACTTCAAGCTTCTGTCCCATCTTGACGTAGTCAGCAACGTTCTCAACCCGATGATCAGCAATCTGGGAAATATGCACCAGACCATCCTGACCTGGCAGGATATTAACAAAAGCACCAAACTCAACAATGCGAGTTACCGTACCGTTGTATATCTTGCCGATTTCCGCTTCAGCAGTGACGCCGTAGACACGGTCATAAGCTGCCTGACAGGCTTCGCGGGTCTCACCATAAATTTTAACGGTGCCGTCGTCAGCAATATCAACCGATGCACCGGTATCTTCACAGATAGAACGGATAGTGGCACCACCTTTACCAATAACATCACGAATCTTGTCCTGATCAATCTTCAGGGTCATGGTCATTGGTGCGTTTGGCGACAGTTCACTGCGGGAACGGGCGATGACTTTATTCATCTCGGCCAGGATATGCAGACGCGCATGCAGAGCCTGGTCAAGGGCGATATCCATGATCTCTTCAGTGATACCGGCAATCTTGATGTCCATCTGCAACGCCGTAACACCGTGGGCCGTTCCAGCCACTTTAAAGTCCATATCACCCAGGTGATCTTCATCACCCAGAATATCGGTCAGGACTGCAAACTGCTCGCCTTCCTTAACCAGACCCATGGCGATACCGGCAACCGGTGCCTTCAGAGGCACACCGGCATCCATCAGCGCCAGGGAAGAGCCACAGACGGAAGCCATGGAGCTGGAACCATTGGATTCGGTAATTTCAGACACCACACGGATGGTATAAGGGAACTCTTCCTCACCGGGCAGTACTGCCTGAATACCACGACGGGCAAGACGACCATGGCCGATTTCACGGCGTCCCGGAGGACCCATACGACCAGCCTCGCCTACAGAGTAGGGAGGGAAGTTGTAATGCAGCATGAACGGGTCACGGCTTTCACCTTCCAGGGCGTCGACAAACTGCGCATCACGGGCAGTACCCAGCGTTGTGGTGACGATAGCCTGAGTTTCACCACGGGTGAACAGGGCGGAACCGTGGGTCTTTTTCAGAACGCCAACTTCTACCGTGATCGGGCGAACGGTTTTGGTATCACGACCATCGATACGCGGCTGACCGTTAATGATGTTGCCACGGACGACGGACTTTTCCAGTTTGCTGAAGTAGGTCTGAACATCATCCGCACTGAACTTGCCTTCGTCTTCGCCAACCAGCTCAGCTTCAGCTTCAGCGCGCAGCTCCGCCAGCTTGTTGCTGCGCTCCTGCTTGATGGTGATGCCATAGGCCTCACGAATTTTCTGCTCAAAGCCAGCAGCAACGGCTTCTTTCACTGCCGTTTTTTCTGGCTCTGGCTGCCAGTCCCAGGTTGGCTTACCGGCTTCTGCCGCAAACTCTTTAATGGCAGCAATAACCGCCTGGTACTCCTGCTGGGCAAACAGAACCGCACCCAGCATTTCATCTTCTGTCAGTTCCTGCGCTTCGGACTCAACCATCAGCACAGCGTCGCTGGTACCGGCAACCACCATGTCAAGCTCAGACTTTTTCATCTGCTCGAAAGATGGGTTGAGAAGGTAACCGTCGTCTTCAGTGAAACCAACACGGGCAGCACCCACAGGACCGGCAAAGGGAATACCGGAGATAGCCAGGGCCGCAGACGTGGCAATCATGCCCAGAATGTCAGGATCGTTCTTCTTATCCACCGACATTACCGTGATGATGACCTGAACTTCGTTCATGAAACCTTTCGGGAACAGCGGACGGATAGGACGGTCAATCAGACGGGAAGTCAGCGTCTCTTTTTCGCTGGCCTTACCTTCACGTTTCAGGAAACCGCCGGGAATTTTACCCGCCGCGTAAACCTTTTCCTGGTAGTGAACGGATAATGGGAAAAAGTCCTGACCATCACGGGCACTTTTAGCACCCACTACCGTCGCCAGAACCTGCAGCTCACCCATGGTTGCCAGCACGGCACCGGTGGCCTGACGGGCAACCCGTCCAGTTTCCAGGGTCACGGTGTGTTCACCGAACTGGAAAGTCTTTGTCAATGCTTTTGGAGCAATACTCACGTTATTTTCCTTTATTACCAAACGATATCACCCCACCTGCATCCACACTGTCATAGAGATGGATGCAATTCAGAGACCTCTGAATCGAAGTCTCTGAATTGCACCCCATGCAGACAGAGTGCAGGCATGGGTAATTCTTGTCCAAGACTACCAGAGAAAACAGAGCCCGGCAGTCGCAACCCGCAGAGAGATAATGCCCGGGCTGACAACATTCTCAACCCGCAAATAACAAAACACCGCCAGCCACAGATAGTGCAGCTCGCGGTGCCTTGACTGAGGGAGGTGATATCAAGACACCACCACCCAATATGACTGTATCAAACGATCAGCGACGCAGACCCAGAAGCTGGATCAGGCTGCGGTAACGTTCAACATCCTTACGCTTCAGGTAGTCCAGCAGGTTACGACGCTGGTTTACCATGCGAATCAGACCACGACGAGAGTGATGATCCTTGTGATTCGCCTTGAAGTGTCCCTGCAGACCTTCGATGTTAGCGGTCAGCAGAGCCACCTGAACTTCAGGGGAACCGGTGTCGCCTTCAGTGCGAGCGAATTTCTTCAGGATTTCAGCTTTCTGTTCAGCAGTCAAAGCCATTGTTCAATCTCCAGATAATATGCAATACAGATAACCGGCATGACCGTGCATATTTACAGCCAGCCATTCAAACAAGCGACGAATTCTATCACTATGTTGTGAACGCGTCCAAAAAAACTATATAAGCAGTTGGGCAAATGGAATCGCGTATTTCAGGCTGAATCAGCCTTTGACCAGACGCTTGGGTGCTACCAGACCATCATCGGTAATTTCGCCGATACCCAGGAACAGCACGCCTTCGGCCCCTTCAGCAACGCCATAGATGCGGACATTGCCGGATGTCGGTGCCTGAGGCACCTGGACCGGATTCCCCTGGGAAACATAATAACTGCTGGTTGCACCCAGTTTGACCTGCGGCCAGTCACTGACAGCGCTGTCCTGAGGCAACAACAGGTCATCAATAACACGATCACCGGCCTTATTGCGGATTTTCGACAACTCCCTCAGGCGCTCTGACTGCGCTGGTTCCAGCTTGTCACGGCCCAGCTCCTCTGCCAGAGCGGACAGCTCGGCAAACTCTATACGCTGGTCGACATCCAGGGCCGACTCACGGGCTTCATCCCGCATGGCCGCCAGCTCATCCAGGGAGTGCGCCTGATGCTCAGTGTAAGGGCCTGCCTTGAGGCGCTTCAGCTCAGCAACATGACCAAGGCAGCCCAGGGCCTCACCAATATCTTCAACCAGCGTGCGGATATAGGTTCCCTTGGTGCAATCCACCTCGAAAACACACTCATCCCCATCAAAGTCCAGCAGCTCCAGACGATGAATGGTAATGGTGCGCGAAGGGCGCTCAATTTCAATCCCTTCCCGGGCATATTCGTACAATGGCCTACCGTTGTGCTTGAGCGCAGAGAACATGCTGGGCACCTGCTCAACATCACCCCGGAACTGGTGCAGAATGGCCTCCACATCGGAACGGGTGACCGTCACCGGACGCTCTTCGACAATCTCCCCCTCACGATCACCTGTGGTGGTTCTCACCCCCATTTTCATGGTGGTGCGGTAGGATTTATCAGAATCCAGCAAATACTGGGAAAACTTGGTGGCCTCCCCCAGACAGATGGGTAAAACGCCCGTTGCCAGCGGATCAAGGCTGCCGGTATGGCCCGCCTTGGCGGCATTAAACAACCGCTTCACCCGCTGGAGCACCTCGTTGGAAGAAGCGCCATAGACTTTATCAACCACAATAATACCGTCCACCGGACGGCCACGATTAGCGCGTCGACCTCTTCTGGCCATGACTTACTCCTCGGTACCTTCTTCTGAGCCTTTATCCGCTTTAGCGTCTTTGGCAACCGCCTGATCGATCAGCGAGGACAGGTAAGCCCCGCGCCGCAGACTGTTGTCATAGTAAAAGCGGAGTCGCGGGGTAAACCTCAGCTTGATGGCCCTGGCCAGCTGAGAACGCAGGAACCCCGCGGCCTGACTCAATATCTCCAGGGATTGATCAATTTTTTCCTGATCATCCACCCCAAGAAACGAGACATAAACATCTGCAAAAGCGAGATCCCGACTTACTTCGACCACACTGACCGTGACCATGCCAAGACGAGGATCTTTCATTTCCAGCTGAATCAGCTGAGCCAGTTCTTTCTGAATCTGGTCGGCTACTCGCTGGGTACGACTGTACTCTTTAGCCATTGAATACTCACTCCGTAAACCACAATACCCAAAAGGCACAAAAGGCACAGAGACACAAAGCAATCCTTCCCTTTGTGACTTTGTGCCTTTGTGGTTAAAAAAGCCTGCGGGAAAAACCGCAGGCTCTGGCGTCTATTTCACATTCACACGCATAACGAATTAAAGCGTACGCTGTACTTCAATCGTCTTGTAAACCTCGATCTTGTCACCAGGCTTAACGTCGTTGTAGCTCTTAACGGCGATACCACACTCCATACCGTTACGAACTTCGTTGACATCATCCTTGTAACGACGCAGAGACTCCAGCTCACCTTCGTAGATCACCACGTTATCACGCAGTACGCGGATACGGTCGTTGCGGTACACGGTACCTTCAATAACCATACAGCCAGCCACGGCACCAAACTTCGGTGAACGGAATACTTCACGAACTTCAGCGGTACCCACGATCTGTTCACGGGTATCGGAGCCCAGCATACCGGTCAGCGCTTTCTTAACGTCATCAATGATGTCGTAGATAACACTGTAGTAACGCAGATCCAGCTCTTCAGTCTCTACCACTTTACGGGCAGAAGCATCGGCACGAACGTTAAAGCCAACGATAACGGCGTTGGAAGCCAGGGCCAGGTTGGCGTCGGTTTCGGTAATACCACCAACACCACCAGAGATAACCCTTACTTCGACCTCATCGTTACCCTGCTCTTCCAGAGAAGCGGTCAGCGCCTCCAGGGAGCCTCGTACGTCTGCCTTGAGGACGATGTTGAGCGTCTTCTTATCTTCAGTTCCCATTCTGGAGAACATATTCTCCAGTTTGGAAGCCTGTTGACGAGCCAGCTTGACTTCGCGGAACTTGCCTTGACGAAACAGGGCGATTTCACGGGCTTTACGCTCATCGCGAACCACCAGCATTTCGTCACCGGCATCCGGCGTACCATCCAGACCCAGAATCTCTACCGGGATAGAAGGGCCTGCTTCTTTGATGGGCTGGCCGTTCTCATCCAGCATCGCACGTACACGACCGTACTGCTGTCCCACCAGGATATTATCACCCTGATTCAGCTTACCGCCCTGCACCAGAACGGTGGCCACAGGACCACGACCTTTATCCAGTCGGGACTCAACAACGACGCCACGGGCAGGACCTTCATCCGGAGCAGTCAGCTCAAGCACTTCGGCCTGAAGAATAACTGCTTCCAGCAGATCTTCAACACCTTCACCGGTCAGGGCGGATACTGGCATAAACTGCGTATCGCCACCCCACTCCTCAGGAATAACGTCACGGGCAGACAGCTCGTTTTTCACCCGATCCGGATCTGCTTCCGGCTTATCCATCTTGTTCACGGCAACCACGATAGGTACGCCAGCCGCTTTCGCGTGTTGCACCGCTTCTTCGGTCTGCGGCATGACACCATCGTCAGCAGCAACAACCAGGATAACGATATCCGTCGCCTTGGCACCACGGGCACGCATGGCGGTAAAGGCCGCGTGTCCAGGCGTATCCAGGAAGGACACCATGCCACGATCCGTTTCTACGTGGTAGGCACCAATGTGCTGGGTAATACCACCGGCTTCGCCAGCCTGAACGCGACTCTTACGAATGTAGTCCAGCAGCGAGGTCTTGCCGTGGTCAACGTGACCCATAACGGTCACTACAGGCGCACGGGGCCTGGCTTCGTAAGCAACGTCTTCCAGCTGATCATCCACCAGGGTGTCTTCGATGGCGTCTGCCTTGGTCAGCTTGTATTTGTGGCCCATTTCTTCAACCACGATACTGGCAGTATCCTGATCGATAACCTGGTTGATGGTTACCATGGAGCCCATTTTGAACATGGCCTTGATAACGTCCGCCGCTTTGATGGCCATCTTGCTGGCCAGCTCTGCAACCGTGATGGTTTCCGGGATGGAAACTTCACGAACAACCGGCGCTGTCGGCTTGGTAAAGCCGTGAGCCGCCATGGACTCAGGTGCCATGGTACGGGCAAACTTGCGACTGCCGCCACGGCGATCATCACGCTCGTTGCGACCACCTTTACCACGGCGTGGCAGATCGTCATTGTCATTACGACGATCTTTACCCTTGCTGCCACGCTTGTTGCGGGACTTGCGGTCATCTGCCGGCGGCGGTGCATCACCGAAAGAAGGTGCCGGAGCGCCACCAGTGCGCTGACCACGATCGCCACCCGGACGTGGGCCACGGTCACCACCCGGACGCGGGCCACGGTCACCGCCAGAACGCTCACCGCCCTGACGAGTGCCGCGCTCACCGGAACGGGAGCCACGGTCATCGCTGCGCGCGCCGCGTTCATCTTTCTGGCCACGATCATCCCGGCGTGGGCTGCGATCATCTTTACGCTGACCACGGTCATCCCGACGCTGGCCACGCTCTTCCTGCTTTTCAGGACGGGCCGCCGCTTCATCCGCTTTTGGTGTTTCTTCAGCGGCTTCGCGCTTGACGTAAGTGCGCTTTTTACGTACTTCTACGTTAACCACTTTGTTTTTGCCGGAACTGCCACCAGACACTTTCATGCGGCTGACCGTCTTACGCTTCAGCGTAATCCTGGTCGGCTCAGAACCGGTACCGGCATCACCATGAGTTCGCTTCAGGTGGGCCAGCAGCTGCTGTTTTTCTGCATCGGACACAGACTCTTTGGCGCTGCTTTTGGTGAGACCAGCGTCTTTCATCTGCTGCAACAACCGCTCCACTGGAGCGCCGACCACTGCTGCGAGTTGCTCTACGGTTACATCTGCCATTCACACTTCTCCTCTCAGTGGCCCGCTCAGTTACCCGCTTCTTCAAACCACGGTTTCCGCGCCGTCATGATCAGCTCACCAGCCCGATCTTCATCCATTCCGTCAATATCCAGAAGGTCATCGATCGATTGTTCAGCCAGGTCTTCCATCGTAACGACACCGCGACTGGCCAGCTCATAGGCCAGTTGCTGCTCCATACCTTCCATATTCAGAAGGTCATCAGCAGGCTGGGTACCATCGAGCTTTTCTTCCTGGGCAATGGCCTGAGTCAATAACTGATCCTTGGCCCTTGAGCGCAACTGTTCAACGATATCTTCATCAAAGCCTTCAATGGCCAACATCTCCTCAAGAGGGACGTATGCAATCTCTTCCATGGAGGTAAAACCTTCTGCCACCAGCAGTCCAGCCAGATCATCATCAACATCCAGCTTTTCCCTGAAGGTCTGAACCACACGACCGGCTTCCTGCTGCTGTTTGGCAGCGGCGTCCTCTTCGGTCATGACGTTCAGGATCCAGCCCGTCAGTTCACTGGCAAGGCGGACATTCTGGCCACCACGGCCAATAGCCTGAGCCAGATTATCTTCACTGACCGCAATATCCATCGTGCCCTTGTCTTCATCGACAACGATTGAAGCCACTTCGGCCGGCTGCATGGCATTAATCACGTACTGCACCGGGTTGTCATCGTAAAGCACGATATCAACACGCTCATTGCCCAGTTCACCGGAGACCGCCTGAACACGGGCACCACGCATACCGACACAGGCACCGACCGGATCAATCCGGCCATCATTGGTTTTCACGGCAATCTTGGCCCGTGAACCCGGATCTCTGGCAGCACCTTTGATCTCAATCACTTCTTCTGAAATTTCAGGAACTTCAATACGGAACAGCTCAATCAGCATCGCGGGCGCTGTTCTTGACAGCATCAACTGCGGACCACGCCCCTCAGTGGACACTTCATGGAGCAGGGCCCGAACATGGGCGCTCATTCTGAAGTTCTCGCGGGGCAATACCTGATCTTTCTTTAAAACCGCCTCAGCGTTATTGCCAAGATCAACAATAATGCTGTCACGGGTTGTCTTCTTGACGGTACCGGAAATCAGGGTGCCCATTTTGTCACGGTACTGCTCAACCATCTGCAGGCGCTCGGCTTCACGTACCTTCTGGACAATCACCTGTTTGGCTGTCTGAGCGGCAATACGGCCAAAGCCTACCGACTCAACCGGTTCTTCCCAGATACCACCAATTTCAAGAGACTCGTCGTGCTCCTTGCCTTCATCCAGAGTCAGATGCATGCCGGGAAACTCAAAATCCTCGTCAGCGACCACAGTCCAGCGACGGAATGTATCGTATTCCCCATTAGCCCGGTTGATCGCAACCCGGATATCCACTTCGGTTTCGTACCGTTTCTTTGTCGCTGTCGCCAGAGCGGTTTCCAACGCCTCAAAGATGACCTCGGGCGGTACTCCCTTCTCATTGGATACGGACTCTACGACCAACAGAATCTCTTTACTCATGCTCTGCCTCGCCTATGCTGAACCAGTCCATGCCTATGGAGCCTGCCGAACTCACTTCTGACCTGCGGCGAAAAGCCTGATCTGGTCACGACCCATGCTGCTTTTGGTCAAATAGCCCTGCTATTCTCCTCAAATCAGCATGAAAAATGTCTCAAATCAGGCTTTTCTCGCTCTGGTCAGCCAAGTCCGACAGGCTCCTGCCAACACATCCCTGGCTGCTAAACCGGGATATCCGCCCGGCCTGAAGGATAATTCAGTCGAACTGTGGTATCACCTGCGCCTTATCGATGCTTTCGATTGGCAACAGAAGCTCATGGCCATCGGCCTCTATAACGACATCCTGATCTTCAATTCCCTTGATGATGCCCCGATACTTTCTGCGCCCTTCAAAAGGCACCCTCAGGCGTATACTGACCGTATGGCCAGTCATCATCTCGTACTGCTCAAGCCGGAACAGCGGCCTGTCCAATCCCGGAGAAGATACTTCCAGGGTATATTCGTCCGCAATTGGGTCTTCTACATCCATAACGGCACTCACCTGACGGCTGACCTTTTCGCAATCTTCCAGGGTGATGCCATCTTCTGCGTCGATATAGACCCGAAGCAGCGAATTCCGCCCACGGGAAACAAACTCAATACCCCAGAGACGGTAATCAAGCGACTCCACGATCGGCTCGATAAGTGTCTCCAGCTGCGACTGCTTACCTGCCACGACTGAATACCTGCCAAAAAAACAAAAAAAGGGCTATAAAGCCCCATATATTCGCACAATGACCAGAACGGCCATCACACATCAATTACTCGCTACCTAACAAAAAACCCCGCAAAGGGGGTTTTTCAGGATTTGGTAGCGGGGGCTGGATTCGAACCAACGACCTTCGGGTTATGAGCCCGACGAGCTACCAGGCTGCTCCACCCCGCATCAAATTGTTCATCAGTATACTTCGGCAAGAGCCAGCTGACAACCTCTCCCCAATATCAAATACACTGACCCTGAAGCAAAGAATCAGCACTGAATTTGACTCACTAATCGTTACAAAAGCTGGCTACAAAACAGTAATGGTAAAGCTCTACACCACAAAAAACCGCTCTATTATCTACCTTTTCCCAGTGCTGTCAACTTGCCCGAAGCACTCCCTGCCATGGCTGGAGAATTTTACCGATTCATCAGATTATCGCTGATCAGGGGTAAAACCGGAGCGGTGCCCGCAATGATGGTTGTGGTTGTTGTGGTACTGAACTTTCCTGAACAGGAAAACTGTCTTTCACATTGGAAAATTTGTTGTTTGTATCATCTTTTGGACCTTTACCGCCTTTCTTCATTAACCCTTGATCATCATGCTCACAGCCTTGTCTTGTTTCACCGCTGTAGGCCCCCCCCCGTCCTGCGGCTGCATACTCTGCATTACGCCTGTCCACAGACACTGATCGTTGATTACCAAGTGAAGTATTGGATTTAAGACTGCCGGGATGGGTTTCCAGATATTCCTTATTGAGACAACCCTGCAAGAATGACTGGTGTTCACCGAGGGTTGTAAAAATTGTTCCCAGAATTTTTTCCTTAGTCAAACCAAAATGGTCAGGATTTTTGTATTTTTTTTCTAACATCTGAACTAATGTCTCGGCTCTACGTTTGCGTGTACGTATTGCTCTTAATTCCTGCATTTCATCCTCCTTAATAACATCCTCCTGATATAAGTAGTTCCAGTATTTGTCTGGCATAAGATTATCTTTGAGATACTCAATTTTACCTTTTTGATACCAGTGATCTTCAATTGACGGTTTATCCCACTCCGAGGTAACTTTACCTGCCGAAGCAAGGCTGGTTTGAGAAACAAAATCAAAAGTGCCGGAGCCTGAAAAATGAGCAGCAGGGCCAGGTATATTGGGGATAAATGACTCACTATCAGTCTCCCGGGGTTGCACAACAGGGCCAACCACTCCTGGCTGGAGAGAAGCCACCTGCCTGCACATCCGGGAGAATGTGCCAGAGGCGTTGTTTTCATCAGGACTATCGGGGCGCTGAGGTCTTGCCGGGTTATTCAAATCGTTCAAATTACAACCGGCATACACATTTACTGGATCCATCGTTTTAACTACTACACATATAAACAACTACTTTAACCGGGTGATTGCCAGCAAAAGGAGGAGGTTGGACAGATCAAAGATATTCCTGCGAATAACCTGTCCACAGGAGCCATCTTCGAATTAGCGAATAAAGCATTAGTCAACAATTGCTACATAAAGTTCCCGACGGTAAACATATATCATGACCAAATGGTCAGAAACCAATAGCGACAATCCAAAACAGCTTGCTCAAAACGCTCTTCAGAAGGCGGAGTTGGTATTAAGTAGCTAACCATATGAAATCACATATGGCCAGCTACTTACTTTATCAGTACACACAAAACCAATAGGGCCATTGCCATCATCCCCAGGGCAACGATTAATCCGGACAAAAGTTCCGAAGCCGAAGGGCTGGCGAAAGAGACCGAGCCACGAAGACCTGTAAAGGCTTCCAGAACGGTAATAAGAAGAAAGAATAAAAACAAAGCGGTTAACAGCTTGATGCTCCAAAGCCCAATCCGGAATTTTCTGAACATAACAACACCGGAATCACTGCCTTTGCCACAAAAGCAAGTGCCATTGAAAAAGCAGGGATGCTTCCCCGGGCTCTCGCATTGCCTTCCCGGCCCGTCTGCCAAGCATCGGCCAGAGCATCCCTCAGGGCAGTCCATTACCTGACCATATACATGGTCACCACAGGACAGGTCACAGTATGCTCGGTGTAGCGGATCATATTGGGAGTGTGCCCCATGCCGGGCTGGGTGATTGGCGCAGTTGGCATAGTAGTCAAGACATAACTGAAAGAAGACCAGATCACTGTCCGGAAAAATGGCTTTACCGCCGACAATCTTACCGTGACCAACTTGCCAGGCTGTCTCTTTCCTGACTGTTTTTTTTGTGGCTTTCCAGAACCGCCTTTTTCTGGCAACTGCCGGGAACCCTTGCATGATCCTGCCAGTCTGCCCAAAAACAACCAGACCACCCATCGTTTGAGGATAGTGGCTGTTGAATGGTGGTCGATGAGCCGGGTAACTGTTCGGCCAGTAGCGCCTGCGAAGCTTATGAGGACGGAATAAAAAAGGATGAAATAAAAAAGGGCGAATAACACTCTGCAGAGGATATATACGACGAGACCTTAATGACCGGTGAACAATCTCATTCTGCCCGGGCAGTTCCCTATTGTTATCCTGCTCACCCTGCCTGGCAGGAAGCGCCAGAGACCGGCCACGCCCTTTATAACGCGCAATTGCAAACCCGGTAAAGCCACCCCGTTTGCCAATAACGGAAAACCCGAAAGAATGGCCCTGCCCTGAACGGTCAATTCCGTCAACCGCATAAAACCCAGACAGGATTTCTGATTTACCACCAACACCAATCGAATTAGACATCTCTGAACAATTGCTGGCCAACGGCCACCCATTCATAATACTGGCATCATCAGAGCATTCGACGCTCGCAAAAGCACAGCAGGTTTTCTACCCTATTGCCCATGAATATACTTTTATACAACGATCTCAATGCAGACCAGATACCCGGCTTTGCCAAAGTTCGCAAAGCCCTTGAGAACAATAATTTCCAGCAGGCGGATGTGCGCAAGATCGGGGATAACCTTTACCGCGCACGGCTGAACCGTAACGATCGGCTGTTATTCTCCCTGCACCGGTACAATGGCGAGCCCTACTGCCTGATTCTGGAGTATATCCGCAATCACGCCTATGAAAAGTCCCGATTCCTGGAACGGGGCGTAACCATTGATGAGGAAAAAATTCCGCCGATTGAGGCTGCGGAAACTGAGTCCTCACCAGAACTGACTTATCTCAATACCGACCACGACCGCTTTAACCTGCTGGACAAGATAATCTCCTTCGATGGTGAACAGCAGTCCGTTTATCAGCTGCCGCCGCCCCTGGTGATTATCGGCAGCGCCGGTAGCGGCAAAACCGCCCTGACCCTGGAGAAAATGAAGCAAGCGACGGGCGACGTACTATACGTCAGTCACTCCCCCTTTCTGGTACAAAGCGCCCGTAATCTTTACTACGCTCACCAGTACGATAATGAAGAACAGAATGTGGAATTTCTCTCCTTTCGGGAGTTCCTGGAAAGCATTCGGGTACCCGCCGGTCGGGAAGTAACGCTGAAAGACTTTGAAGGCTGGTTCCAGCGCCATAAGGGCAACAGCAAACAGAAAGACCCTCATAAACTCTTTGAGGAGTTCCGGGGCGTGCTGACCGGCCCTTCTACCGAATCACCCTGGCTCTCCCGTGATGAGTACCTGAAGCTGGGGGTGAAACAATCCATCTTCAGTGAAGAAGAGCGTTCGGGCGTTTACGACCTGTTCGATAAATACCGGCAGTTCCTGGAAAAGGAACAGTTATACGACACTAACATTATCAGCCACCGCTACCTGGCCAGCGCCGAACCCCAATACGACTTTATCGTGGTGGACGAGGTGCAGGACATTACCAACATTCAGCTCTACCTGATACTGAAGACCCTCAGGTATCCGGGCCACTTTATCCTCTGTGGTGACTCCAACCAGATTGTCCACCCGAACTTTTTCTCCTGGTCCAAGGTCAAGACCCTGTTTTTCGAGCAGCAGGGCCTGACCGGTGAGGGTGAGATAATCCGGATACTCCAATCCAATTACCGCAATGCGCCGGTGATCACCCATATTGCCAACCGGATTCTGAAACTGAAGCACGCCCGCTTTGGCTCCATCGACAAAGAGAGCAACTACCTGGTCGACAGCATTGGCGAACACCGGGGACAGTTGCAGCTGCTGGCCAACAGCCAAAAGGTCAAACAGGATCTGGACAGCAAAACCGCCCGCTCCACCCGCTTTGCTGTGCTGGTGATGCACCCGGACCAGAAAGCCGCCGCCCGCCAGTGGTTTAATACGCCGCTGGTCTTCTCCATCCAGGAGGCCAAGGGGCTGGAATACGACAATATCATTCTTTACAACTTTATCAGCGATGAAGAAAAGAGCTTCCGGGATATTGCCGCAGGTGTAGACCCTGCCGCGCTGGAAAAAGAGACACTGGAATACGCCAGGGCGAAAAACAAACAGGACAAATCCCTGGAGGTCTACAAGTTCTATATCAACGCCCTCTACGTTGCCATTACCCGGGCGGTGAGCAACCTCTACATTATCGAAGCCAACCAGAAGCATCCGTTAATGCGGCTACTGGACCTGGAACGATTTACCGGTGACCTGCAGATGGATAAGCAGGACTCCAGCCTGGATGAGTGGCAGAAAGAGGCCCGCAAGCTGGAACTGCAGGGCAAGCAGGAACAGGCCGATGAGATCCGCAGCCGGATACTGCAGCAAAAGCCGGTACCCTGGCCGGTACTCGATCGCACCGCCTTCATGGAACTGCAGAAAGAAGCCACAAGCGGCAATAACAGGAAAAAGCAGCTGCTGGCTCTGGAATACGCCCTGATCCACTGGCATCGCCCCATGCTCAACCAGTTGCTCACCAGCGGCTTTAAACCCGCCACACAGACGGAAGAAAAAGCGGTCAAACAACTGCACCAAAAGCACTACATGACCTACGACCTCAATAACCCCGGCAGTGTACTGCGCGACACAGAGAAATACGGCATCGACCACCGCACCATCTTCAACCTGACCCCGTTGATGGTTGCCGCCCGTCTTGGCAATGCTGGCCTGGTCAGGGAACTGATGGAGCGCGGTGCCAACCCGGATCTGTCTGGCAGCCATGGTCTCAACGCCCTGCAGATGGCACTGGAACAGGCACTGATGGATGAGCGCTATGCCCGCCATAAACTGGCACCGGTCTACAGCAACCTGGAACCGGACAGCCTGTCCATCCAGACCCAAGGCCGTTTGATCAAGCTGGACAAGCGCCTGATGGGACTGTTTGTACTGAACCTGATGTTTGCCATGTTTTATCGCAAACTGGGCGAACTGGCAGGCAGAGGCGAGGGTTTCTCGGCCAAAGACATTACCGAATGGGTGCAAACCCTGCCGGACGAGGTCTTACCGGAACGTCGGAAAAAGCAGAGCTACATCAGCAGTATTCTCTCCGGCAATGAGGTCGATCGGGATGCACCCTATAACCGCAGGCTATTCAAACGCATCCGTCGAGGCCATTACATTATCAACCCCGGCATGAAACTTCGCCAAGGCGAGGAATGGGTCGCTGTGCACGACCTGTTAAACCCGGAAGACCTGGGTTTCAGACCAAGCTGGATGAACCTGAGCAAAGAGGATCAGCTGATCTTTAAACATCGTTTTGAACAATTCGACCAGAACCGCAGGCAAAATCTGACGGCCTATTGTGAGTACATTGGAAAACTGCAAGAACAGGCAGAGAAAGAACTGGAAGAACGCCGGGTGAAGTCCCGGCTGGACATCCAAAGTGAGGAACTTATCTCCGGATAGGTGTTTTATCGCCTGTGATCTGCTGTACGTTACCCGCACAACCAGAACAGGTTTTGCGGGTAGTGCTCTTTTCTCATTCGAACTTATGGAACTTTTTCTTGACCACACACTCTAAGCTGATTACTAGTTAGAATTTAACAATTTTAATTCTTTGTGATCAAAGGATTTAATTAGTTAAACGGAGTTTTATGAACATTTCTTCCACTCAAGCTTTACCTACAAAAAACTTTATCGAAGAGTTAATACTAAAAGATTCTGAAATAAAGAGTGCATATCAAGAATTTACAAGTCAAACACATGGAGAATTAATTCCAAGAAACCATTTTTTTGAATGGGTTGGTAAGAAAACTCTCCCTGAGAGACAGGTACAAATAGTTCACCATTTTAAGAGCCTTGGAAAGTTCAATGATTTTCATGTTTGCGTTCTGACTGATAAACCAATGAAATTTATTGCTGCAGAATCAAAATGTGATGGTATATCCGGGACGGTGGAAATCATCACCGTCGACAAACTGAATGAAGACTTTTATAAAGCATTAAAAGATTCTAATGAGCCTGACTGCGATAAGCTCTATAAAGACTTTGTTAACATTACGCAACTACACAACGTAGGACTGGAAAATCAAGCATTACGAAGTGATTATTATCGGCTAGCGCTCCTCTATACATACGGCGGCATTCATAGTGATATAAATATACCTTTAAAGGAACTTGACTCATCGGCAAGTGCATTACAATATCCACTCATTCCACTTAGGGGAAAGAATGGTCTACTAATACGCACTATTGATATGCCATTTGCTGGATCTGACGGGACAATTCCCCATTGGGATAACTCCCTCATCGCTTCCCAAAAAAACAATCAGATTGTTCTTTCCATGATTAAACATATGCTTAATCTAGAGAATAAGCTGAAAGATATACTAATAGAAAACTCAAATAAAAGTGAGTTTAAAAAGACCCTGTCTTTACACGATGCAATGCGATTATGGCAATGCAAGGAAGAATATTATATCAAAGCATCTATTGAACTTACTAAAAATGCATACAGAATTGCATATCCTGATATAACTGAAGAAGCTTTAAACTCTTTGGCATCTCAAGTAAAAGATAATTTAGTTCCAGCTTTGAAATCCACAGAACATGCAGTAGCTAAACAACAGGGTCTTTTAACTGCCAGGCATTGTATTGTCTCAAGAATGTTAGGGGGCGGTACTGACGCACTAACTCCTATAATTAGAAAAAAGTTAAGTAGAGGAAAGTTAATTAGAGAACAAATTAAAGAAGTAGAAGACTTCGCTAAATCTTTAAGCTTTCCATTACCAGACGATCAGCCATCTTACGCAAATATTAAGCCATTACACGATGGGCGTAACCACAAGGGACTTTGCAGCTGGTATGGTCAATCAAACCCTCATTATGTCGATGATAGCAACATCTGACACTCCCCGCCCTATCGGGCGAGGGTTCTTAGATCGCTCCAAGAACCTTCCTGCTTCAACACGCCTTCCCTAGATAGCGGTTTTTAAGCCGCTATCCCCGTTCCAGTCGCTCCACAGGCTAACCCCGCCAGTCCGGCGGTTCTTATATTCTTTGCTGCGTTT
>NZ_JBLYZG010000031.1:0-63374 GCF_049310245.1 Endozoicomonas sp. ALB115
AAAGTGTTCAAAGCCGAAGCTTTGTTACCGATGCAATCGCACAAGCGCCCACACGAATTGTCTGATATCTTGTTAAAGAACTGATTAAATCGTGGTGATTTAATCGCTGATTCAGCAGTCAGTGCCGATCAGCAAGGCCGCCTATCTTACCGTGGCGGCTTTCGTTGTCAAGCGATCATTTTCAGAAGCTTTCCAACTCACTGACGTTGCCCAAAGCCCTGTCAGCGGAGGCGCATCTTACCGCGCCAGTTTGATTTGTCAACCAGTTGTTTTTCGCTCATTTCCAAACAACCTATTTTCAAACCGCACTTCCCGGTCAGCGATGATGATTCATTCTGCTAATCCGTGGGTGACCGTTTCAGGTTTGCCCGTGGAAGAGCGGCGCATTCTACACAAACCAAATGTAATGACAAGTATTTTTATTCCAGGTTGATGCATTCACCCGTGCATCTTTTTGGGAATCACCGGCTGCACACTGGTTGCGGTGCCATTGATTATGCCCGGCTGAAATCAAATGCCAGCACATCCGCAATATTGCCTGTGCCGAGCATCAACATAAGAAGCCGGTCAATACCCATCGCTACACCTGCACAGTCGGGCATGCCATGCGCCAGTGCAGCCACCATGTTTTTATCGTAGGGGTAGATGTCATAGCCTCGCTCCTGACGCTTTTGCTGCTCTTGTTCAAAACGTTGTTTCTGTTCCTCTGCATTCAACAGTTCATGGTAGCCATTTGCCAGCTCGACCCCGTTCACAAACAGTTCAAAGCGTGAAGCGACCGGATGCCCATCCCGATTCGTGGATAACCTGGCCAGTGCTGACATGGTGGCCGGGTAGTCATAGACAAAGTAGCCTTCCAGCACTTCTGAATCTTTGGACCCAAGATTCGGCTCAATAAATTTTGAGAACAGCAGGTCCAGGCAGTCACTTCTTTCAAGCCCCTGAAGTTTGGCATCCACCTTATCCCTGACCAGCTGGCTCAGCGCTTCATCCGATGCAATGTATGGATTGACTCCCAGGTACTCTGCAAACAGCTCCCCATAGCTGCAGCGCCGGACCTCCCGGAAATTGCAGACACTGCTCAGCAAATCAGCAACATCATCCATCAACCGCCGGTCATCCATACCAACGCGATACCATTCCAACATAGTGAACTCCGGATTATGCCGCCCTCCGGCTTCACCATTTCTGAAGACTCGCCCGAGCGAGTAAATATCGCCACTGCCTGCTGCCAGCAGCCGCTTCATGGCAAACTCCGGCGAGGTGTGCAGGTAGCAAAGCTGTGACTGGCCATGACCAATGGGGCTGAACTCTGTGGCAAAGCTGTCTATATAAACATCCACAGTGGCGCTGCCGGACAGCATCGGGGTTTCCACCTCCATGACGCCCCGGGCATCAAAATAAGCCCGGGCCTTCCGTAGCAATCGGGCTCGTTCTTTGAGCGCCATCATGGAAGCCGATGGGTGCCATAAGTCATTGGTCATAAGTGGCTCCTGAGTAATATTCATTATTTAAGGTAAGTGAATACTGCCAGTTGTTGTAGGGCTGAATACAACAAACCCTGCCAACTATGGCAGGGTTTGTTGTTTTTCAGTACCTGTCAGCCGGAGTTGGCTGACCGGGGGTAAGCATCTGTGCTTTACCCGCTGATACTGGTGTAATCCAGTGGTGATTTCTCAGGTTTCTTAAGTCCCATTCTGGCAACTGTACTGAAACCCTTATCAGTCAGGCCTCCGCTGTAATCCGCTGAGCCATCCGGCAGGTCCGCTTTGGACTCGGACGGATTCCACTGTCTGAAGTAGTCCGACAGATCATAATTGCTCAGGTAAGACAAACAGCTCATCAGCAGGTCACCCTGGCTGAGGTCGGTGTCTTTTGCAGAGCAGTAATTGATACCCTTGTTACCATTCAGTTCATCACCCACCAGGTCGCCCCGGGCTTTACGATGGGCCAGCTTGTACATATTCCAACCCCGGTCATCACCAAATACGGCAGGCTGATTACCCTCTGGATACCATTTGCTGATATCGAAGTGATCCTCAGCCCAAAGCTTCAGCTGACCAAACATGGCCAAACGCATGCCATTGTCACCTTCACTCCAGCCGTGACCACGGTGGATGCTCAGCCACAGCTTCACCTTTTGCAGATCACTGCTAATGCGATCCATCTGCGGCAGAGCCTCACGCTGTTCCTACATTTAGAGAGCAAGAATATTGTTGGTCACCTCGGTACCACCAGTGATGCGTAGTCCTGATCATTATTGTGAATGGTGATCTCAAAGGATTGCCGCAACAGTACCAGAGTACTTCTGGCATCAAGGCCCGCAAAGCCGCCTTTGGAGATAGAAGTCAGATTATCCAGGCGATAGCTTTTATTCACGACGAAGTCGTAGATCTGGCCTTTCATTTGGCTACCGTCAAAACGGAACGCATGCCCTTTTTCAATATTGCTGGCTACGTCGATACTCTGGGTACCATTGTCATACTTTGGTACCAGCCAGGTCAGCAGGTTACTGAAGAAGGTCTTCATACTGCCCTGATCATTACGGACATCAGCATGAACTCTTCATGCCCGGCGAAGATGAAACCATTACGGAAAGGGCACGGATTGTAACCACCGTGGTGGGCACAGAATAGCTTCAAAAAAAGCAGGACAAGGCGGCAGAAAGCCGCCCCGCAAAAGAGATCAATTACTTCACACGACCAACATATTCGCCGGTACGGGTATCAATTTTGAGGACTTCACCCTCAACAATAAACAGCGGCACCTTAACCACCGCGCCGGTGCTCAGCTTGGCTGGCTTGGAGCCGCCCTGGGCGGTATCGCCCTTCAGGCCCGGATCGGTTTCCACCACCTGGAGTTCGACAAAATTAGGTGCAGAAACCGAAAGAGGGGAACCATTATAAAGAGTAACCGAGTATACTCCCTGCTCTTTGAGCCAATCGATGGTGTCACCCACGGCTTCACGGCTGGCTGCATGCTGTTCATAGGAACCATCAGTCATCATGAAGTGCCAGAATTCACCGTCGGTGTATAGGTATTCCATATCCAGGTCCATAACGTCTGCCGCTTCCAGACTTTCGCCGGATTTGAACGTACGTTCCCAGACGCGACCGGACATCAGGTTACGGAATTTAACCCGGTTGAATGCCTGACCTTTGCCAGGTTTTACAAATTCGTTCTCAATGATCGAGCAGGGATCGCCCTCGAGCATTACTTTAAGACCTGAACGAAACTCATTGGTACTATAACTAGCCATTGGACCTTACCAGGAGATCAAAAACCCCTATGATAACCCGTTCGGAGCTCAGTGTGCAGTCGAGGGCGCAGATAAGTACGCAGACAATCAGCGATTTCGGCTGCTGGCAGACGCAACTGGCAGGGGCCATCACTTCCCCGGAGCAGTTGCTGGCCATGCTGCAGTTGAGTCCGGGGCTATTATCACCGGCATTGAGAGCCTGTCAGGAATTTCCTCTGAGAGTACCCCATGCCTATATCCAGCGAATGGTGCCGGGGAACCCTGACGACCCGTTGTTGAGGCAGGTTCTGCCTGTTGGCGAAGAGTGTCAACACATTGAGGGTTATGGCCTGGATCCGCTGGCAGAGCAGTCGCAGAACCCAACCGATGGGGTTATCCATAAATACCATGGCAGGCTGTTGCTGATCGTCGGCGGAGCCTGTGCGGTGAACTGCCGCTTCTGTTTTCGCCGCCATTTCCCGTACCAGGATAATCGGCTGGACCGGGACAGCTGGCACAATGCCATAGAGTACATTCGCGCGGATACCAGTATAAAAGAGGTGATTCTCAGTGGCGGAGACCCATTGGCCAACAATGACCGTCGGTTGGCGAACATTGCTGCCGAGCTGAACGCTATTGATCATGTGGCCACACTGCGCATTCATACCCGTTTGCCCGTGGTGATTCCTGACCGGGTCACCGATGAACTGATCAACTGGTTTGCCAGACAGCGCCTGCAACCTGTGATGGTGATTCATGCCAACCATGCCAACGAGATTGATGACAGTGTTCGTGAAGCCTTGTTCCGGCTCAAACAGGCGGGCGTAACACTATTGAACCAGGCGGTGTTGCTTAAGGGCGTTAATGATAGTGCTTCGGCGCTTATTCAGCTTGGCGAAGCGCTGTTTAAAGCTGGTGTACTCCCTTACTACCTGCACCTGTTAGACCCGGTGCATGGTGCCGCTCATTTTGATGTGCCGGACGTTACAGCGACTCGCCTGATACAAGAGGTTATGGCTCACTGTCCGGGCTACCTGGTGCCCAGACTGGTTCGGGAGATTCCCGGCAGACCCGGCAAAACATGGATACTCTGACACTTTTCATTAAAAAGTCAGACATTGGTCATACAATTTAATAAAAGTGATAATAAAAGACTGGACTGGTATATTCGTCTCAGCATAATTATCATCAATACAGAGTTCGCTACTGGAAACAGATGGGTGGAGTGTCACTGGCAACCGACGCTATCACCCGGAAACGCAACATTGATTCAATAAAAAGATTGATCAAGAACCGTTACTGACAGGATGTCAGAGCCCCGCTATTGGAATTAAAGAATGGAATCTGCAAACACTCCTCACCTGGAGCTACCCAGCCGTAGCCTCAATTCTCTTTCATTTTGTCCTGACGGGACAGCGTCAAACAGCAATAAGCTGGAACAGTGGCTGAAAGGACTGCCTCTCACGGATCATCAGCAAAGTGGAGAACTTCTGGTTCACGCTCTGGATGAACTGAGCAGGCTTGACGCCCCCCCTGATGAGCTATTTGCTCTTGCAGAAGCCCTCCGGTCACCTTCCCGGTCAAACGCCGCCAATAGTTATCAACGACATCTGCAGCGATACATTACTTTTGCATCAAGCCAGCAAAGCTGGTTTGATCTGTGCAAACGCCTGTATATGGGCTTGGCAAAAGTCTATAAAGCTGTGGTTCAGTGCTGTCTGGATAATAAAGAGCATGCCAGTATACTGGCAGCCGCACTGCATCGGGCTATTTCGGAGAGTGCTGCAGCGTATTTATTCCATTGCCTGCTTTATCGCCCTGCGCCTGAACGCCTGTGGCTTGAACTGCATACGTTATACCAGCTTGCCGCACGCCATAATCATCAGGGCTTCCAACAGGAAGATCCTTATGACCCCAAATCCAGCCCCATGTCGCTGGAAAGCCTCTATAAACGAGCCCTGATGCTGTCACGCAGTAATACCGATCAATTATCACCCGGTGAAATCCAGCAGGTCTGGCAAATGTTAAGCCTCTGGATCAGCCACGGCAAAATTCAGCCCGAGTCTGGTCTGAAAACCTATTTTTCAGTGCGTCTCAACGGTGACGGAGGCCTTGAATATGCGTTACCAGAGCCTGATAAAGTGCATCCCGGCGTGATTGGTCTGAATATCCGGGTACTGACCGCGCACCTGGCAAAAATAAAAGAAAATCCAAAAGCGGCAAACGTGTTGCCAACGGAATTGATCCAACATCTCATATCAAGCTGGGGACCGATCCAAAAGCGATCCAGTCCGCGCAGAGCTGCTTCGGACCCATGTGAAACCTGCTTTGGATTTACCGCGCTTCATTATCATCTCTCAGGTAAACGACGATTCGAGGATATCATTGCCGCTCATTCTGATACTGCTGGCAAAAGTAGCTTCTCTGAGGTATCTGATGATGTCTGGTCACAGGCCCATGATGCTGAAATCAGAGATAAACAAAACAGCCCTTCAGCTGGCGAGAGAATTGCCTTTAATACGACAGAGACCCCGGGTAATAACCACCTCTCCGTCTTGCCAGCCGAGATCATTAATACCAGCAACACCGGGTTCTGCCTGAAAATCAACAGCACGTTACCCAAACAGTTTCATGCCGGTGAACTTATTGGCATCCGCCTGGATAAAGTGTCACCCTGGGCCCTTTACAGTGTGCGCTGGCTGGGAATCTCAGCGCAGAATGAAGTGACTTTTGGTGTCATTCTTATCAGCCCATCAGTAGAACCAGTGGCCATATCCCTGATACACAAAACTCAGGCAGCCAGCCGCTTCCAGAGATCACTGATGTTAACCGACCCCAACCAGCCCTCTTTGGTCATACCAAATCTCTCCGCCAGGGAGGGAGCCAAGTTTGAGTTGATTCAGAATGACACCCTGCTGAAAGGTCAACTTATGAGCTGCATGAATACAACGCCAACCTGGAGCCAGTACCAATTCAAGCTGTTTGGGTAAACTGTCATTGTTCCTGATCCCGGTAATCAAGTTCCCGGTGCCGGTCACAATTCCGTGGGGGCACTCTATACCTTTGAATTGCGCTTGTCGTAAGATGTTGAAACAGGCTCATACCGTTTCAGGGAGCATCTGCTGACGTAAGAGCTGCCTCATTCAAAATAATAGTGATCAATCTCCCATGAATTACCGCCGACAAACTCTACGCTTGCTTGCCCTGGAAGACTCCCCAAACGATGTGGAACGCTGGGTAAAGTTGTTTCGCAATGCGGGCCTGCCTCCCCGGGTGCAACATATCGCTTCCATCGAAACCATGGAGGAAGCCCTGTCAGAGCAGCCATGGGATGTCGTGCTCAGCGCTGAAGAAACCACCAGGCTTAATGCACAGCAGGTACTGGCCATCATTGAAAAACACCAGAAGGATATTCCGGTTATTGTCACCCTGCCGGAATACAATCCTCAGCGTACTTCTACCTGGCTATCTGCCGGAGCCAGAGACGCGATACCCAGTGCCCATGAAGAGCATATACTGCACGCCGTTCTCCGTGAGCTCACCAGCCTGGAAGACCGGCGAAACCTCAGCAATGTACGTCAGGAGCTGAATGAGTCCAACAAACGTTGCCAACTGTTACTGGCCAATGCCTCTGAAGCCATCGCCTATATTCACGATGGCATGCATGTGGATGCCAATGCTGCGTATCTTCAGCTCACGGGCTACGACCATGCCGATGATCTGGCGGGCATCCCCCTGATCGATATGATCACCGCACAACATCAAGCTGAGATCAGGCAGATGTTGAAGCAGTTTGGGACTAACCAAACGATTGACCAGGTTGAATGTGAGCTGGTTCATACCGATGGCCACAGTACCCCCGTCAGCCTCCGTTTATCCGCTGCGCAATACGATGATGAACCCTGCATCCAGCTGATTCTGTTACCGGTAATGGTTCCCGTACTCAGCCAGCCGGTGAACCATAAGGCCAGTGCAGAAACGAAAGAACAGTTTCTTGAGCAAGCCGCATCTGCGGTCACAGCAGCAACAGAGGCCACACTGGCCTGGATACAGCTGGATGACTTTCAGAATTTACAACAAGAAGCCAGTATCGATGGCATTATCTCCATACAGGGATCCATTGTGCGGATGGCTGAGGAACTCTTCCCCGCTGCCGCTATCTGCCATTATACCGATGACAGCTTTTTGCTGGTTGAAACAGCAGGTAATCCGGATGACACCCATAAGCGCCTCATCACCCTGCAAAGCGCCATTGATGAGCACCTGTTCGGCAGTGACGATGAAACGCTCACAGCGACAGTCAGTATCGGTTTTGCGGTTAAAGAGCATAAACAAGACATCACCATACTGTTAAATAATGCAGAAAGTGCCTGCCAGCGCGCCATTAAAAATGCCGAACGTCTTTGCCGCTACTCCAAAACGGAAGAACTCGATGAGAAAGCCAGGGATGGCGACGTACAGGCCATGATTCGTCAGGCGCTGTCCCAGGACTCATTCCGTCTGCTGTTCCAGCCTGTCATCAACATTACCGGTTCCGAAGAAAAACAGTATGAAGTCTTCCTGCGCCTGCACTCTCACCAGGGTGAAGTGGTAGAAGCCGGCACGTTTATGGCGGCGGCAGAATCCTCCAGCCTGATGCCGCATATTGATCGCTGGGTGCTTCGTCAATGCGTGCGCCAGTTGGCACAGGTCCATAAACAGGGGCAAAGCGTTCGATTGCTGATTCACCTGAGTCACCTGTCCATCCAGGGAACCGAGTTAGCCCAGTATCTTTCCGGCCTGTTGAAAGCAACAGAGTTGCCGCCTGACAGTATTGTCCTGCAACTGCCAGAGTCCATTGTGCTGCAACAGCTGAAACGCATTGTGGATTTTGCTGAAACTATTCACAATATTGGCTGCCAGCTGGCCATTACCCGATTTCAGGGTGACTCTCGTTCCATGAAGATACTGAAACACCTTGATATCCAGTTTGTGCGCCTGGACGGCAGCTTCACCAGCAAGCTGGATGAAAACAGTGATGAGAACATCATCAAAATGCTGGATATCCTCAAAGAACATAATATTCGCAGTATTGTGCCAAAGGTAGAAAGTACCCGGACACTGGCACACTTATGGCGAATGGGCGTTGATTACGCGCAGGGGTATTATATTCAGGGGCCAATGGAAACGATGGACTTTGACTTTGGCTGACAAAAATAAATGACAGACAGGATGTGTAACGGTCCTGTCTGGTTTAACCCGGATTAGAGCGACAAAGTCCCGCGCGAGATTCGGGGCAGTTTATGAAATATCCGGGTTAGTTAAGCAATTTCTGACCGTTCTTCTATATTAATCGTTCGAATAAAAATATTACGGATTTTGCTCTTTATGATTCTTCGTTCTCACAAAAGGCCTCATACAAGCACTGAGACCTTTGGTTCTGCGCATCCTTTGTCCGATGCGTTCCTCAAGGGGAAAAAGATAAGAAAGAATAATAACCAGGACAAACCCGGCCAGTCTTGCTTATCCACAATGGATAACCCAACCACTAAAGCGACTGCCCCAGAGAATAAACAGAGAACCATTTCGTTACGACCATTGCCGGCCAGATTACTTCAGCTACCCCTTCCGGAGACCAACGGAAAAGAAATCAGCCCCATAATTCCCAACAAAGGACGCCGTTCTGCCTATAAATGCCAGAAAATTAATGCGCCTAATATTCGCGGCTCTCAGGCAACGATCATGACCGGCTATATTAACCCGACATTAATCGCAGGCATTAATCGTGATATAGAAACCATGGGCTTGCCATACCACGAAGTAATAGCTCGACAAGGCAATGCTACATGCAGTCTCGTTCCCAAGTGGGAATCCTATCTGGCAAAACTACCGAGTACACAAGCCACGTTCATGTGTCATGGTGATGCCGGGCTTGTACGCTCATGGGCAATCCCGATGCCAGTAGAAGAACCGGACCGCACAATATTGCCTGCCAGCCATGCCACCATTATTCAGCTGGTGAATCATCTTCACACCCTCAACCCTGACCTTAAACGCTATTTTGGCCAGAATGCCCTGCGACTGACGTCTATTAATTTTTATTGTCGCCGATCTGAAAACCCTGAGAATAACGCCATGCTACCATCGAATCACTGTCTTGGCTGGCATGTGGATAAGGGCAAGGTAGGCCAGCTGGTGGCTTGTATCAATCTGGCCGGTCAACGAACGCTAACCATACGAAACAATGATCAGCTGACCACCATTGAATCGAATAAACCCGGCCATTTTTACATAATGGATGCAACCCAGTTCGAGCACGCAGTCCATTTAACCGACACTGACAATAGCATGGCCCTGATTCTCAGATCACCTTACCCTGAGCTTCCCCCGGGCTCTGACACCTCTGATTTCTTTGCCAATACCGATCTATTTTTACCCGGTGCAAAATCAATGATCAGAGCCTAAGCAATAAGCCTTTATCAGGAATATCCTGTTCATCATGGGTCACCATAAGCGCAGGAATGCTTCGGCTCTGAATCTGTTGAAAGACGAAGTGCCGAAAGCTGCTTCTCAGTGTTGCATCCAACTTGGAAAAAGGCTCATCCAGCAGCAGGGCTTTGGGTTCGGATAACAGCGTTCGCATCAGGCTGATTCTTGCTTTTTGGCCACCGGACAGCATGGCTGGATTCAGCTCGAAAAAGCCCGACATTCCGCAGTCAACCAGTGCCTGCTCTGCTCTTTCCCGGCGCTGGGATTTCCGGTAGTGCGCAGGCAGAGCAAAGGCCAGATTCTCACCCACCGTCATATGGGGAAACAACAGGTGATCCTGAAACTGCAGGCCTACCTGTCGTTTACAGGGCGGCAGGTTATTCAGCACTACCCCGTTCAGAATCACCTGCCCTGAGCAACCAAAGCTGTTTGGCAGCGTCCCGCAAATCAGATTTAACAAACTGCTTTTACCGCAACCACTGGGACCCAATACCGAAAGCACTTCACCGTCGTCCACGCAACAACAGATGTTATCCAACAGCTTCTGGCCATTCAGCGTAATATCAATTTGATCAAGAATCAGGCTCAAGAGTTGAGTCTCCTGGCAAAACGTCCATGTCTGATTGTCCAATAGCTCAGGAAAAAAGCCATGGCATAAGCAATGAAAGGCAGCAGCATTTGAACAAGCCCGTAGACGCCAATCAACCGTCGATTTCCGCCGGAAACCAGACTGACGGCCTCGGTTGTCACTGTCTCCACCCGGCCAGCACTGGCAAACAGGGTTGGCAGATATTGGGCAATACTCACCGCAAAGCCCAACGCCAGACTGGCCATCACCGGACGCCAGAGTATGCCCAGCTTCACCCGCAAAAAGGTCTTCAGCCAAGATCCGGATAATAACAGTCCCTGAAGACTGTGACGCTGATCATAATGCTGCCAGGGGCCTGACAAACTCAGAAAGCAGTAAGGCAATACAAATAACAAATGCAGCCCGGTAACCGTCAACCAGTGACCCTCTGCTCCCCATTGCAGCAGAAGCAGTTGAACACCAAACAGAAAAGTCATTTGCGGCAAAAGCAACGGAATATACATGGCCCCCCTGGTCAGCAGGGGCAGCCACTTTCCGGCTGATTCACTGTTTTGTCGCTGGAGATCATTCAGCTCCAGCAAAATAACCGAGATAATGTTGGCCGCTAACGTGGCGGTCACGCCGATCAGCAGGGAGTTCACAATGGGCTCACTGATACCCTCCCAGGCGCGCTGCCAGCTTCGCAAAGACCAGTCTGGCCAGAGAGAAGGGAATCGCCAGCGCCAGACAAAAGACCAGATCAGCAGAGCAGCTCCGCCGGACAGAAACAGCATCACCAAACCCTGCCAGGCTTTCCTGCTGAACGACAGCCAGAGACCACTGAACCGACCACGGTGCCCATTGATCAACCAGTGTCTGAGCCGTCTGTTCATGGTCCATTCTGTCAGGTGAAAAACACCAATAACAGAGGCCACCAGCAGCAATAAAAGCACACTGCCCGATGCGGCAAGCAGGCTTTTACTCAAATCCGGATCATTTATCCACTGAAAAATCTGTACGGCAAATGTCGGAGGGTTTGCAGGGCCAATCACCAGCGCCACATCCACCACAGAGATGGCGAACGCCAATACGGTATACACCGGCAGACGAATCATCGGGTAGAGACGCGGCCAGATCAATTTAAGCCAGATAACAGCTGGCTGATATCCCAGGCTGCCTCCCAGTTTCAGCGTATCGGCGACGGGCAACTGCACGACAGACGCCGCCATCATAAACAGCAAAAAAGGGGTTTCTTTAATAATCAGAATCAGTATCAGGCTTATGCCGTATTGATCCTGGATCGTCTGCCAGTCAGGAGGAAAACTCCACCCGGCAAAAACAGCAATAAGCCGGGCCAGCAAACCACTGGGCATCAACACAAACATAACCCCAAAAGCCAGTGCCACATGGGGCACAGCCATCAAGGGTGCCAACCACCGCTGAACCTTCTGCCAAAGGGGCGTGCCCCAGGTGCAACAGAGCACACCAAAAGCAAGGAACAGTGATAACAACGTGGCTAAAACAGAAGTCCAGAGACTGAGCAACAGCATCTCGATAAGCGCAGGTGTTTCCAGCAGCATTTGCCAGGAAGATAAACTGAATGTGTCAAACCCCAGGACCGGCATATACCCAAAGGCAGGTAGCATAATACTGCCCAACCCGGCCAGGACCGGGAATAAGAACAGTGCCACCAACCCTAAAGCAAGTAACCTTGAAACAGACCTGACCGATACCCGCTCACACTTTATCAATAAACTCACTGGCGGTATCTTGCCTTCCAGGCATCCTCAAGTTCAGCAACCCAGGAGCTGTCAGGTTCCGGAAGCACTTTACCTAACGCTTCAGGCGACAGGGTTGCCGGCCCCAGGGGCAAACTTGAAAAGCGTTTGCGCTCAACCCCCTTTAACTGGCTCATGCTGAGCACCGTAGGGTCTCCCCAGACATCCGGGTTCGCTTTGTGTGCCTGTGCCTCCGGTGATAGCAGAAAATTAATGACGACCTGTGCTGCCCCGGTGGAATCACTGTTGAAAGGAATCGCCAGAAAATGGGTATTTCCCAGTGTACCCACATCATGGACGTATGTTCTCACCGTGTCTGGTAACTCCCCATTGGCAATAGCAGAGCTGGCATAGGCGGGATTAAAGGTCATGGAGAGTAAAATTTCACCGTCGTCCAGCATGGGGGTCAGCGCCAGATTGTTGGCTGGAAACGTCTCGCCTTCTCGCCACAATAAAGGGTGAAGTTCATCAAGATATCGCCATAAAGGGGAAGTTACTGCAGCGAAATCCGCTGCAGAGACAGGCTTTAACAGCGCACCGGGATCTGGCGTCAACTCACTCAACAACTGCTTCAGAAACGTCGTACCGACAAAATCGGGTGGCAGGGGGTACGTCACACGCCCTTTATGCTTTCTGGCAAACTCAAGCAGTTCTGAGGCATTGGCTGGCGGGACTGTTTCTTTTCGGGAAAACGAATCGGTGTCATAAATAAACACCAGTTGTGCCATCCCCCAGGGCGCTTCAAGGCCTTCAACAGGCTCACCAAAGTCAAGCACCGTGGAGGGGTTCTCTTGCGGGTTCACTCCCTTAAACGAGGGTAAGTCCTGGACAAAAGGGCCAAACAACAGGCCGTTTTGCTTCATGGAACGAAAGTTTTCACCATTAATCCATACCAGATCAACGGTGCCATTACTGTTTCGCCCTGCTGCTTTTTCCGCAAGTACACGACTTACGACATTTGATGTGTCACTGACTTTGACATGTTTCAGTGCAATACCGTAACGTTTGTCTACCTGATCGGTAGCCCAGTCAATATAATCATTGATCTGCTCACTTCCCCCCCAGGCATTGAAATACACCGTCTGCCCTTTTGATTGCTCCACTATTGTTTGCCAGGTAGTGGTTTTCGCTTCACTGGCACTGACGCCGCTGATAAAAGCGACGGTAGCCATGACCAAAGCAGCTGAGGCTTGCTTGCTCCATGTCCTTAGGATGTTCATATTCATTTTCATCTCAATAGCCAGACTCTGTCGTTAATTGGCAATAATGGTTACCGTCTTCGTCGATGGCCAGCGTCACAACGATGGGGCGACAGCACACCTGACAATCTTCAGTGTAAAGCAATGATTCATCCGTCTCGGTAAAACCCGCATCCAACAGCAGTTCGATGGGCTCTCCACAGTACGGGCAATGATCCTGCCAGCTTATCCACTCATCCATCGCGAATACCTTTACTCAGTCTGGACAGGAGCTAAGGGTATTAAGTAATAGCTCCTGAATAACTTCCGTCTTTCCCGGATTCCAAACACCGTTCGTCCTGAGGCCTATCGAAGGGCGTGAAATCAGGGCCATTGTGCCTGTCATCCTTCGACTCCGCTCAGGATGAACGGAGATCAAGCTCTAAACCAGCAAAACAATTAAGTACTGCTCCAAAGAGACTCCAGATCTTTCTCACTAAAGCCCAACAGATAAAGAATACTGTCCAACCCCAGGGTGGAAATTGACTGCCGGGCACTTTGTTTCACCATCGGCTTGGCCCGAAAGGCAATTCCCAGCCCGGCCACGCTGAGCATTGGCAGATCATTGGCACCATCCCCCACCGCAATAACCTGATTCAGGGAAATGCCCTCTTCAGCGGCAATCTGCTTCAGCAGTGTGGCTTTTCGCTCACCATTGACAATGTCGCCTTTCACCAGGCCGGTAACCTTGCCATCAACCATGTCCAGTTCATTGGCGTGGATATAGTCTATCCCCAGTTTTTCCTGAAGATAGCGGGCGAAATAGGTAAACCCACCGGATAGAATAGCCGTGCGATAGCCCAGTGAACGGAGGGTACGAATCAACGTTTCTGCACCTTCGGTTAACGGCAGCTGTCTGGCAATATCCCCCAGCACAGACTCATCCAGCCCCCTCAACATGGCCAGGCGCTCACAAAAGCTGTCATTAAAATCCAGCTCACCCTGCATGGCCCTCTCAGTGATCATTGCCACCTGCTCACCCACACCAGCGGCCTCTGCAAGAAGGTCGATAACCTCCGCTTCGATCAGGGTGGAATCCATATCAAAGACAACCAGCCGACGGTTACGCCGATAAATACTGTCTTCCTGAAATGCCACATCAGCGTCCAGGTCAGCGGTAAGATTGAGAAAGTCAGCCCTTAGTTTTTCCTGATCAGGAGCCGTACCCCGAACCGAAAACTCCAGGCATGATGAACGACGGCTGTTTTTTTTATCCCGCTTGTTATCATTGCGCAGCGACCGTCGACCGGAAAGCCGGGCAATATGGTCAATGTTCAGTCCATGAGCGGCGGTAATACCAGAGACTCTGGCGATTTGCTCTGCGGTGACATTACGGGATAACAGCGTCAATATATAACGATTTCTGCCTTGCTCAGAGACCCAGTGCTCGTAGTCTTCTTCAGACACCGGTTGATAGCTGAACTGCAAATCACTTTCATGAAAATGGAACAGAAGATCTTTTAGCATTCTGTTGGCAACAGCAGCGGAATCACCATGACCTGAAGCCTGGTCTGGCAGACGGACAAGAATGCCCCAGGTCAGGGTATCGTGGATGACCGATTGACCAATATCCAGAATTTCCAGACCGTAGTTGGCCATAATAGAGGTTATGGATGAGGTGAGTCCCGGCTGGTCCCGGCCAGTCACATTAATCAGTATTATATTGCTCACTTTTTTCTGCACGTTTGTACTCGTTTTATAACCACTCAAACTTTGATAAATAGGCCATTTATAGTTATCAAAGTTTGTACGATTGTACATATTATCGCGGGTATTTTTATAGCGCCGGGACAAAATTGAGGATAAGAATAATGACAGCAGGCAGCCATTTCCAGTGCACAAACTCTGAAAGAAAAAACACAATACGAGCCGGTTCATGCCTGACCCGGTGATTTTTACGGCAAAAAGGCGCTAAGCAGATAGTTGCTCTGCAAGACCTGAACTACCTGAACTACCTGAACTCGGTTTTTTTCACCAAATGATCCTCTATTGAAAATTGCGTATTCAAAAAAAAATGCAAAAAAAAATTTCTGTTTTGTGGAATTTTCCCTTCTGCTCGTTGTCAAAACCACAGTCTTAAATCCTAAAGTAGGGCAAAGTAATGAATAATGTTGATATGAGCAAGGTGCCTACCGTCAGGTTCAACCTGGAAAATGTCGGTGGTAACGATGAGGATAACGGAGGAAAATTTAATGGGCATTCACTGGTCAAAACCTCTGCCCCCCAAAAATGCATTACCAATGAGCCTGGCGATGGACAGCAGAAGTCAATCAGTCTTGACCAACGCGGATGTGCAGACAAGCAACCAGCACTGCCGATTGATCGGGGCAGTAGCAGCGTCATTGACGGCAAATCAATTGATCAAAAACCCAACCACCCTAGTGAGACACCCCTGCACACTGCTGAACGGCAACGCAGCACCAATGTATTGCAAATACTGAATAAGAACGACGAATTCAGTGAAGACATGGTCAACACTGCCCGGGATGGCAATGCTAAACATCTTCAATTCCTGATCAGCAAAAAACCCGACGAATCTACCCTTAACAACGCCCTGCAAGAAGCCGTCAAATCGGGGCAAAATCATTGCATTGAAATCCTGGTCAAAGCGGGAGCAAAAAACCTTGACGAGGCCCTGCTTGCTGCCGCCGCACAGGGGCAAGCACATTGCCTCCACCCACTGATCAGAACGGATGATAAAGTAAAAGTCCTTAACATGGCCCTGTGCGAAGCCGCAGGGCATGGACAAACCCAGTGCCTCAAACCCCTGATCAATCAGGGAGCAAATAATCTCAATGGTGCCCTGTGCGCTGCCGCCGAACAGGGGCAAAGCAAGTCCCTGCAACTCTTGATCAAAGAGGGAGCGGAAAACCTTAACAATGCTTTGTATTTCGCTGTCCTGAAAGAAAACGATGAGATCCGGGAAGATCTGATTGATAACGGAGCGGATATTACTACCGTAGTGCACACCGCTGCCGAGAAAGATTCTGTGGAACAGCTGAATGACCAGATCATCTCGGCTTACATCAATACTCCCAATAAGTACGGCAGAACACCACTGCATATCAGCGCTGCCATGGGCCATACCAAAAGCTTGGAAAAGCTGCTTAAAACCGATGGTGTGAAAATCAATACCACTGATAAATCCGGCCATACGCCTCTCCACTTTGCTGTCTTTAATATGCGTACAGACACTGCCATGATGTTACTGAAAGCTGACAACATCGATGTCAATGTGAAGGATGAAAATCACTTTACTGCTCTCCACTATGCTATCAATGCAGACAACAGTACGATCGTGGAGGAGTTACTGAAAACTAGTGACATCGCGGTAAATGAGGGGGGTGAAGAGGGCTGGACACCTCTCCATGCTGCTGCCTACAAGAATATTCCAGACGCCGTCAGGCAATTACTGCCCATTAAAAACATCAAGGTCAATCAAAAGGATGACCATGGCGATACAGCTCTCCACCTGGCTGTTAAAAGAGGTAATACAAATATCGTCGAGATATTGCTGGACACGGATGTTGGCATTGAGGTCAAAGAGAAAAATAACAGCGGCCGAACGGCTCTGGATCTTGCTGACGATAATTGCAGGAAACTGCTTAAAGACTTTTTAAAAGCAAATAAACACTAACGCAATATGAAAGGTTAAATCTCATCCAGGATTATTACTATTTCTGGAACCAAATACTCATGATCGTCATAGCCGGTCATGAGTATTTTTAATCTGATTTTTTCCGGTCACCGTTACCAAGTGAAGAGTCACTCTGCAAGACCTCCCTATTTGATTGAGCTCGGTTTTTTTTCAACAAAAAATCATCTGTTGCACATTACATATTCAAAAAGAACTGTGGAAAATTCTGTTTTAAGGAATTTTCTCTGCTGCTTATTGTCAAAGCTGCAGAGTTTAATCTTAAAGTAGAGTAAAGCGATGAATAGCAACACGTTAGATCGTGCCACGGCCAACACAGCCAACACAGCCAATGCCTTCGAAAATCATGGTATCGTTGAAAATGATAACGATTCTGGCACAGGGCAGCTTGCTGGGCGTTTACTGTCCGAAACCTCTTGCACCCGCATCACCGAGCAGCCTTACGATGCACAGCAGGTGTCAACAAGTCTTAACCAACGGGAATGTGCAAGCGGGCATCGGCACTGCCATTGATTGGTCCGGGCAGGAGCGACGTCGCTGATGACGAATCACCTGATTATGCAACCATGGTACTTAATACTGCCAATCAAGATGGGGAGACACCCCTGCATGTTGCTGCCCTGGAGGGCAATCCTGAACTCCTTAGACACCATTTCAGTGCTATACCCGCCGGCCTCTTTAATGACTCCCTGCTCAATGCTGCCAAAAAGGGGCAAACGCAGTACCTTAACATCCTGTTCAAAGCGGGAGCAAACAACCTTGACGATGCCCTGCGTGCTGCCGCCGGGCAAGGGCAAGGGCAGTGCCTCCCCCTCCTGAAAGAATTGGGGGCTAAAGATCTTGACGGTGCCCTGCGCAAAGCCGCCGCGCAGGGACAAACGATGTGCCTTAAACCCCTGAAAAAATTGGGAGCTGAAGATCTTGATGGAGCCCTGCGCGAAGCCGCCGCGCAGGGAAAATTGCAGTGCCTTAAACCCCTGATCAATTTGGGAGCAAGAAATTATGATGATGCCCTGTGCGCTGCCGCCCAACAGGGGCATACGAACTCCCTTTTATTCTGATCAATGAGGGGGCGAAAGACTTTAACAGTGCCTTGTATTACGCCGTTCTGGCGAAAAACGAAGAGTCAAAGGAGATGCTGCTGACGAAGGGAGCAGATATGACTTCCTTACTGCATACTGCTGCCCGTAAAAATTCTATGGAATGTCTGGATGACTCGACCTTCCTGACCTTGGTAGACATTAATGCTACCGATAAGAACGGCAGAACACCACTGCATATCGCCGCTATCCTGGGCCATATCGAAAGCCTGGAAAAGCTGATTCATACCGATGGGGTGAATCTCGATATCACTGATAACAATCACGATTCGGCTCTCCATTTGGCAGTCATAAAAAAACGCGCAGAGGCCGTCAAGTTGTTACTGAAGGCCGGCATCAACGTCAATAAGACGGAACATGATGGCGGTACGGCTCTCCACTTAGCTGCCAGGTACAATGATATAGAGATCATCAATTTGTTACTGAAAGCAGACATCAAGGCCGATGCGAAGAATTATAGGAAAAGGACGGCTCTCCACATGGCTGCCCAATACGCTGATGCAGACGTCATCAAGTTGTTACTGCAGCACATCGATGTCAATGAGAAGAATGACACTGGCTATACAGCTCTCCACATGGCTGCCTACCTCGGTCGCAAAGACGCCATGGAGGCGTTACTGACCTCTGAAGACATCAACATCAATGAGATAACCAATAAAGGCAAAAAGCCTAGGAGGCTGTCCGAGAATAGCGCCCGTAGCGAGGATGGCAGAAAATTGAGGATAAAAAGTCGGAAATTTTTAGTGAATAGTGGTTCTATTTGCTAAAAATTTCCGACTTTTTAGACCAATTTGCTGCCACCGCAGTAGGGCAGTCTATTCTCGGACAGCCTCCTAGCCACCTTGCTAAAAAAAGGGAGTGCAAGGAAGTCTTAAAAGCCTTTGAAAAAGCAAATAACCACAAACACAACAAATAAATGTTAAATGTCGTCTATATTCTTTTCTGGAACCCAATCCTCATGACCGTAATAGTCGTTCATGAGAATTGGCAATCTGATTTTTCCAAGTCACCCCGCACAATGAAACTGCCACACGGTCATCAGGTGGGCCAGTTTTGCTGACAGCCCATTTCTGTCAGTGTTCTGTTTGTCACCAGAATTCAAGTCTTCAATAAACCCAGTCATTCAACTGCGGATAAGCATCAAGCCACTGAGATAGTCCGAAAAGCTGAGTACAGATTTCATGAGGAACGTAATGAAGTTCCATACTATCCTACGGATTGCGTTTCTTGTGCATTCGAAGCCTTCTGTTTTTAGCATTCCCTGATGTTCTAGCTGTAAAAACAACAAAGCTTCAATTATTTTTCAAGATGAATTTCCAGGATTTTCAATTGGTTGTGTTTTTGGACGAGAACTAACTACAGTCTTTAACTCTAAAATTGGACAAAGCGATGGAAAGTGTTTTGAAGGGTTTCATGAATACTGCCTGGGGCAACACAGCAAATGTCCCCTTAACTGGTGGCATCGGTAAGAATGACGACGGGTATAGAGGACAGCTGGATGGGCGTTCACTGGTCAGAACCCAGTGCAACCCGGCATGCATCATTGAAACGCCTGACGATTTACCGCAGAAGTTAAGAAGTCTTGGCCTGCGCGAATGTGCATACGGGCAATCGACACTGCCATTGATTCGTCCGGACATGACCACCGCTATCCAGAAGGGCAATACCGAACTCCTTAATTACCTGATCACCACCCGCCCCGGCCGACCTGCCCTTAATAGCGCCCTGCACGAAGCCGCCAAATGGGGGCAATTGCATTGCCTTGAAATTCTCGTCGCAGCGGGAGCAAACAACCTTGACGATGCTCTGCTTACTGCCGCCGGGCACGGGCACATACTCTGTCTTAGTCGTCTGATCCAAATGGGAGCAAAAGACCTTAACGGTGCCCTGCGTGAAGCCGCCGGGCAGGGGCAAACCTGGTGCCTTAAACCCCTGATCAATAACGGAGCAAAAGATCTTGATGGTGCCCTGTGCACTGCGGCCAAACTGGGAAAAGATCAGGCCCTTTTACTCTTGATCAAGGAGGGAGCGAAAGACCTTAACGGTGCCTTGTATCCCGCTTTCCTGGCGAACAACAATAAGGTCCTGGACGCTCTGATTGCTAATGGTGCGGATATTACTTCCTTAGTGCACAGTGCTGCCAAAACTGATTCCATGGAATATCTGAATGACCGGGTCATCTCGACATACATCAATGCTACCGATGAGAACGGCAGAACACCGCTGCACATCGCCGCTGTCATGGGCCATGGCAAAAGCCTGGAAAAGCTGCTTAAAACCAATGGAGTGAATATCAATATCGCTGATAAATCGGGCCTTACGGCTCTCCACCTGGCAGTCCAACATAATCGCACTGAGACCGTCATGAGGTTACTGACCACTGACGGTATTAACGTCAATAAGAAGGATAAAAATCGCTGGAATGCTCTCCACTTTGCTGTCAAATATGCCAACATAAATATCGTCCGGAAGTTACTGAACACTGACGGCATCAAGATCAATGAGAGGGTTGGACTTTTCAACAATACAGCCATCCTGCTTGCTGTCAAACAGGGCCGTGCAGATGTCGTCACGGAATTACTGGCGGTTAAAGGCACCAATTTCAATCAAATGGACTTCAATGGTGATACGGCTCTTCACCTGGCTGCCAAACGAGATGATGCAAAGATCGTCAGGGAGTTGCTGAAAGCTGTCGGCATCCGGGTCAAAGCGAAAAATAAATGTGACGCTACACCTCTAAGCCTTGCTGACCGTGACAGTGAGTGTAGGGAGCTTATTAAAGCCTTTTTAAAAAGGAAATAACCATTAACGCAATGTTAAAGGTGAAATCTCGCCTGCATTACTATTTCTGAAATAGCAAGGGAAATAGGTTTTGTCTGCTATCATCCTGCCATTGCAACAAGTGGAGCAGCCTGTCTCCACTTTTTTTAGTCTGGCTCTTCCCCGGCGAGGCTGTCAGAATTTACTCATTGACAGTAGGGCCTGTTGATAATTCATCACAATCATTGGCTTTCCTCTCAGGAGCTTAACTTTTGAAGAAGCGTATTTTCACGCCAGATATTTTTGCGCAGTTCACATCCCGCTTTTCCATCCGAACGCAGTTAATGGTCATCTTTGGTCTATTGATGGCCACGCTGACGATTGGGATGTCGTTGGTCATCAGCAATGAGATTGACTCATCAAGCCAGCATCAGGCAGACAGTATCGGTCAATTATTGAGTGAACAGACTGCCAGCGCCGCGACCGATATGCTGGTCACCGGAGACAGGCTCAGCCTCAATGTTCTGCTCAGTCAGCTGGTGCAGAACCCTTATGTTGCCGAAGCCAGTATCTACAGCATCGATAACCAGAGAATTGCCAAAGCCATTGCCAAAACGGCGGATGAAGGCATCAGGCATCCGGTTTATTCATCGCCCATTCATTACCAGGATGTGATTGCCGGTTACGCCCGCTTATCACTCAACGAAGGTCTGCTCAGCCAGAAACCCAAAGAAGCCCTGTTCGTGATTATTGCTATCAGCTTGATACTGCTGCTGGCCGGGCTGATTTTTCTGCACCTCTATGCCTCCGGCCTGGCGACTCAGCTGCGCCTTATTGAACGACAGTTACGTTCCATTCTGCCCACAGGGAACCCAATCCCGTCAATCACTGGCGAAATCACCCGGCTTTCTGCCTTTGCCGAGCAGCAGCTGCTTGAAAAGAAAATGGCGGAGCCGGAAGAGAGTGTCGAAGAGCAGCAGGAAACGTCGATAATTGCCGCAATCAAAGTCAAAAACCTGGGCAGGCTTCAGCAATTGCTGGCCCCCAGAGACTTGCAGGATATTCTCCGCACTCACAGCCAGATCATCAGTGAAGCTGCGGATTATTATGGTGGCGAGGTAACCTATACGCCAGAAGGGAATGCCTATCTGCGGTTTTCCAGCAAAGAGAGCCCGGCATTTACCTCAGATGCTCTATTCTGCTGTCTGATGATCGAAGCGCTGGCTGAAAAAGCCGGAGCAATCAATATTGCCAAAACACATATTGGTATTGGCCTGAGCGTCAGTGATCAACAGGCGGAGTTCCCGGAAGAGCAACACCCGGCCCTGGGTGACAGTGCCGCCAGCCAGGCACTGACTCTGGCTAACCTGCCAGATATGGATGGTATTTATATGCGCCGGTCAGAAGCCAGCTGGCTTCCCTCAGACCTTCCGGATTTTGCCGCCCTGGACAGTGAAGTCATCAATATCAAAGGCATCAAAAACGAGCTGGCCAATGAATTGAGAGGCCAGATTTTTGAGATGGAGTCCATTCTGGAATTAAGAGGCTGTTTTAAAACGACTTAAGCATCCTGCGGGTTATCCACCAAATGTTTAACAGAAATTTCAAATATTTTGCGGCAGGATCTACTCCCGTCTGCTAGGTTTATGGTGTTTTGGAATAGTTACGTTAAGAATGAATATATGAACTCTGTTACTGGTTCAGGAGCTGTTCAGCCCGCCCCTTCTTCGCAAGATCTACTGGAGTCTAAATCAAGCTCTGGAACATACCTCTGTTATGGCAGGCTGGTATCAGCCATGCCGTCCGTGCTTCCTTCTTGTTGTAAAAGTGAACCGTTCCATCGCTATTATGTTGACAGCCCGGTTTACAAGCCGACAACAGTCGCAGTAATTACCTCTCAGCCACTGGGTTCTGACAATCGTGGCCAGGTGTAAATGGAAGCTCGCTGTAAGTGGTAAATGGAAGCCCTCCGCGAGGCACCCTGATAAGCAATCCTGGTCAAATTCTCATCTCAATCCCCCGGGCAGCCATATACTCCTTGGCTTCAGGAATAGAGTATTGCCCGAAATGGAAAATACTGGCGGCCAGTACCGCATCCGCTTTACCTTCTTTTATGCCTGCCACCAGATGATCCAGGTTACCCGCACCGCCGGAGGCAATGACCGGAATACCCACTGACTCCGAGATAGCCCTGGTGACGCCCAGGTCGTAACCATTTTTGACACCGTCCTGATCCATACTGGTCAGCAGTATTTCACCGGCTCCGAGGCTCTCCATTTTCAGTGCCCACTGCACAGCATCAAGGCCGGTAGGCTTGCGCCCGCCATGGGTAAAGATCTCCCAGCGGTCTGGCTCACCGGGCTGGCTCACTTTCTTGGCATCAATAGCCACGACAATACATTGCGAGCCAAAACGGTCAGCCGCTTCCTGCACAAATTCAGGATTGAAAACCGCCGCGGTGTTGATGCTGACTTTATCCGCACCCGCATTAAGCATGGTGCGGATATCTTCCACTTTGCGAATACCACCGCCAACGGTCAGCGGGATAAATACTTCACTGGCCATACGTTCAACGGTATGCACCGTTGTCTCCCGCCCCTCATGGCTGGCGGTAATATCAAGAAAGGTTATCTCATCAGCGCCCGCTTCGTTATACCGCCGGGCAACTTCCACCGGGTCACCAGCATCCCGAATATCGACAAACTGAACGCCTTTAACCACCCGCCCATTTTCGACATCGAGACAGGGAATTATTCTTTTAGCCAGTCCCATGACTTCAACCTTTCCAAACGCTTGTTAATTGGCCAGACGCAGCGACACCGGGTAGCGGTAAAACTCTCCACTGCCCGCCTTCATCGCTGCCCTGACCATAAACACCAGAACCACTATGATGATCACTGGCACCAGTGGCAATAATAAAAACCCAACCAGCATGAACTTGAGGATAACCCAGAGAGTCGCCAGCAGTGTGATGGTGATCTGAAAGTTCAGGGACTCTCTGGCATGGTGCTCAATATAGAGCGACTTGTCCCGCTTCATCAGCCAGATCACCAGCGGTATGGCAATATTCAACCCCGGAACCATAAAGCCGAACAAAGGCAGAAGATGCGCCAGTACGGCCATATTTTTATCGTCCCGGTTAATATCGGGCCTGTTCATTGGAGGGATACCATAATCATTCATCGCAGTAACGTTGCGCTTCGTTCAGATTGAGTGTCCCTTCGTAAATGGCACGACCGGTAATCGCACCGGCAATCCCTTCACCGGCGACGGCTTTGAGGGCACGTATATCGTTCATATCAGTGATACCACCGGAAGCAATCACAGGAATCGCCATGCTGTTGGCCAATTGCCGGGTTGCGGCAACATTGACCCCCTGCATCATGCCATCCCGGGCAATATCGGTATAGACGATGGCAGAGACACCGTCCTGCTCAAACTGACGTGCAAGGTCAATAGCCTGGGTGTCGGTGACTTTTGCCCAGCCATCCGTTGCGACCCAGCCATCACGGGCGTCAATACCCACGATGACATGGCCGGGAAACGACTGGCAGGCTTGCCTGACAAAGTCAGGGTCGGTTACTGCTTTGGTACCGATAATCACCCAGGAAACACCTGAGTCCAGATAGGCTTCTATTGTCGCCAGATCACGAATGCCCCCACCAATCTGTACGGGCAAATCAGGGTACTTTGCGGTGATACCACGAACCGCATCGGCGTTCAGGGGCTTGCCGGCAAACGCCCCGTTCAGGTCAACCAGGTGAAGCCTGCGGCAACCGGCATCCACCCAGCGGCTGGCCATGGCAACCGGGTCATCACCAAAGACCGTGGCATCCGCCATTTCCCCCTGACGCAGCCGGACACAGGCACCATCTTTCAAATCGATTGCAGGAATGATTAACATCGTTATGGCTTCCATGTTAAAAAGTTTTCGAGCAGCTGCAGTCCATTGGCGGCACTTTTTTCAGGGTGGAACTGCACAGCGACAATATTGTCATGACCAAGGGCGACATCGAAACCAAGACCGTAGTCACTTCTACCCACCACCATCGCGGCATTGGCAACACGGGCATAGTAGCTGTGCACGAAATAGAACCGGGCATTGTCTTCGATTCCCTGCCAGAGAGGATGGGATGGTTCAGCCTGACGGACCGGGCTCCAGCCCATGTGGGGAACTTTCAACCGAGCGCCTTCGCTATCCCGAAGGTCTTTCCCAAAGAACTTTACCTCACCGGAAAACAGGCCAAGGCACTCAACCCCGCCATTCTCTTCGCTATGATCGAGCAGTACCTGCATACCCACACAAATACCCAGCAAGGGGCGGTTGGCTGCCACCTCTCGAACCACTTCATCAACACCATGACGCCGTATCTCCGCCATACAGTCACGGATTGCCCCTACGCCGGGAAGCACTGCCTTATCGGCAGCCAGTATCTGCCCGGGATCGGAGGTCACAATGATTCGGGTATTCGCCTCGGCAACATGTTCCAGTGCTTTACTGACGGAGTGAAGGTTGCCCATCCCATAATCAATGACAGCGACTGTCTTCATGGTTACAACGACCCTTTTGTAGAAGGCATCTGGCCCGCCATGCGCGGATCCAGGGCAACCGCCATCCGTAAGGCGCGGCCAAAGGCTTTAAAGACGGTTTCTATCTGATGATGGGCGTTGCGTCCCCGCAGGTTATCAATATGCAGGGTGACACCGGCGTGATTCACGAAGCCCTGGAAGAATTCATAGAACAGGTCAACGTCAAAGCGGCCGATCATTGCACGGGTAAATTCAACATTAAATTCCAGACCGGGTCGCCCGGAGAAATCGATAACGACTCTGGAAAGCGCCTCATCCAGGGGCACATAAGCATGCCCGTAACGATACAGCCCTTTTTTATCACCAATGGCCCTGGCAAAGGCCTGACCCAAGGTAATGCCGATATCCTCAACGGTATGGTGATCGTCGATATCATTATCACCAACAGCCTTGATATCAAGGTCAATAAGGCCATGGCGGGCAATCTGATCCATCATGTGGTCAAGAAAAGGCACCCCTGTATCAAACGATGCCTTGCCAGTACCATCCAGATTGATGGCCACACGAATCTGGGTTTCCAGGGTGTTTCTTTCAACACTCGCCTTGCGCTCAGCCATGAACTTCTCCGGTTGGATTGTCATCTATTCTGTTTGCCGGGATATTATGGTGAGCATTATATAGAGACTGTTAACTGCTCGCTAGGAGGCTGTAAGAGGATATTCTTTATTGGGACCGGACCTGTTCATAAAGATTACCTTCCAGGCTTTCCAGAAGCTTATCCACCTGCAGCCTCTGGATTTGAGCCGGTTTTGCTTTCAATGGGTGTAACCGGTCATTCACCCAGTGTGATGACCAGTTCCAGGTCGTAGTCACACACTCCCGGGCGAAGGATTCAAGACCAAACCGATCCGCCTGCTCAAGACATCCCGTGAGAAATTCATCCACATCGGACATCAGGATCGGATAGCTGCCTGCGGGTTTGCTGCTGTATTTATTCTGCGTCTGATAGAGCCAGAACTGGCTATTCTCCGGGATGTTCCCGTTACTCATGGAGGTTAATCGCCCGGGGTTGACCGGCACGCGGCAGGTCAGTTGCTGCTGACGATCTATGGACTTGATCTTATTGGTTGGCATGGAAATCAACACACCATTAAATCGTCCGCCAACCAGCGGTATAACCCCCAGTTCAGTCACCTTGATAGTGTTATCCTGCCGGGTTCTGGTCTGCCACCCTCTTCTGAATCCATCAACCCAGACCGGAACCTCAGGCTTAAACCCGATATTGGCTGATTTCCTGGCCTGCTCATAAAGCAGGCTACCATAACCGACAATGTACTGAGACTTTGCCTTATCAAACGCAGGGAAGCACTCATTGGCCATGCTGATGACAGGCGCTATGCATAAAATATTCAGTAACCCCATCAGCCAAATTACATTGCCTGGTAATTTGAAAGCAGGGTAATTCACTTTTGACATTTTTTTTCCTCAACAACCTTTCACTCAATCTGAGGAGACCGCCAACCTTTGTTTACACTATTAAAGGCTGGTTTTTTAGATAATCTAATAATCAATTAATGGATAAGCTCGTTTTTTCCAGACTCAAAAAAAACCAAAAAGTGAATACCCTTTGTTTTCCCGAAAAAAACAACTCCGCCGTTAACATAATAGCTCTCTTTATAAGAATCGAAATATTCACAAAAAAATATTTAATAAAAAATTAATTTTTATAAGGGTTGATTTTGTTTACTAGTCAGGTATTGTTGATTTGAACCAAGAAGGATCTGATACCATGTCCGGTCGATTGTTGTTTAAGGAAAAACAACTCAGGCTTTGTGTCGTGGCCGCTCTGACGTCAATTGCTGCACCTGTTGCAGAGAGTCTAGTATTGCCGCCAAAACCTCTGGCTTCGAATATTTCCTGGAACTGCCAGTCAGGCATTAATAATGATTGGCTATGCAACGGCATAAGCAGACAGTTTTATAAAACCGAACCTGCTCAACAGTATGCCGGATACTCCAGGCAAAAACAGTCTGATGAACAACAGCTTTATGCTGAATCCTATAATTCATTATCTATTGAAGCTCGAAACTCAGAATCACTTGTCAGTATTCTGGATGCTCCGAGAGATCATTACGTGCTTCAATGGATGGCAGCAAAAGAGCGTGAACAGCTGGAGGCGCTAAAGCAGCGCTACCCGGTATTAAAAAACGCGACCATTGCTGAATACAAAAGATCAGGCACAGTCTGGTATGTGCTTCTGGATGGCCCATATCCAAGCCATATTGCCGCCATGGCGGAACTGGATTCACCGCCCAGATCCCATATGGCCAGAGAACTTTACCCCTGGACAAGATCGCTGGCCAGTATTCATAAACTGGATATTATCAGGCCGAATTACCCGGTGGAACAGCTGGCCGACCGCTATCAGCCAGAATATCCCCCAGAGCTGTCCATGCGCGACAGCAACAATGCGCCTATTAACTACGATATTTCCTATAGTACAGAGCAAAGCCGTCAACCTTCACAATATCAACGGCAGCCCTCTTATACTCAGCAACCGGAAACATCGGTCATCCGTCGTGATAATAGCTACCCATTGGCTGAGACAGGTTATGATACTGGCCAGCCGCCTGAAATAAATACTGTGTCTTATGGCAGTGAGTTCGAGGGCCAATCCTACTCCGGCTTATCCAGTGATCAAAACTACCGGATTCTGCCAGAGCAGGCTAACCCGCAGGAAATGTATGTCAGTATCTCACCGGCCTATCGCAGTAGAATTCCTCAGCAACATACTCAGGGGAGCCGTGTCGACTACAACACGCCAAACGCGCCTGTTGCACCAGCCCCTGAATACAGACAACCCCGGAGTTATGAAGAGTCGGAACCCTCTCGTCCGGCAATGAATGTTCTGACCGCCAATCCAAAGAGTTATACGATTGAATGGATGAATGCCAGTAGAAAAGCATCACTTGAACGGGCAAGGCTTCGTTACAGCGAATTGAAAAATACCCAGATCATCCACTACCAGAGACACAGCAGGAATCGCTATGCCCTGGTCAGTATGCTGTTTGTGAATCGTTCCCAGGCTCTGGATGCTCTGCTCACGCCTTCACTGTCAAGAGTGTCGGCACGTTTCTCGCCAAAAGTCAGACAGGTCGCCTATTTGCAGTCCCTGGTCGGTTCAACCCCGCAGGCTACCCATGCGTGGGCCAGACCCGTGACAGAGCCGTCTATTGATAGACGCCAATGGATTAGTCAGGAAGACCCCGGCGACAAGACCTATATTGTCCATCGTGAAGACCTTAACCGACAGCCAGTGAAGGCAAGGTTAGTGAGTTCAAACGACGCTGGTACACCGACAATGCACAGACCAGCGGTTGTTCATACGATGCCCAACAGAGAACAACCTCTCCACCCGGGTTATCAGCCGGACAACAACTACCAACACTATGAACAGCCGGACCCTCACAATCCTGTGAATGAACTGCTGAACAGCCCTGATGACAGCTATACCATTCAGTGGTTCGCAGCCAGTAACCGGCAGACAATTGACAAGTTGAAACAGCGTTTCCCGGAGCTGGCTTCAGCAGTCACTGTTCATGTTCAGCGCAACCAGAAGGACTGGTATGTTCTGGTTCAGGGAAAATACAGAAACAGTCAGGAAGCCATCAGGGCGCTGAAGTCCCCGGCAATGAAAAACATTGCCCTGATACTTCATCCATGGACCCGTCCGGTGGAATCACTGAAAAAGCTGCAAATCGCCAGCCTCTGACGCTGTTCCCATTTCCGCAATAAGCCTGTTTTACCCTTGATGACGTTAAGTATCAGGGTAAGATAGGTGTCTTTTATTATCACTCTTCCACAGATCCTGAGGATTCCCATGAACCGCATTCTCAAGTTCATTGCCGTGCTGCTGGCGGCGGTGGTTTTGCTGGGTATTATCGGTGCAGCACTACTGCCACGCATTATCGACCCCAACCAGTATCGCGATGAAATCACCCGGCTTGTTTATGAACAGTCGGGACTGAAAGTCAGCATTAACGGGCCCATTGGCTGGTCAATCTTCCCCTGGGTTGGCCTTTCTCTTGAGGATGTATCCGTCGCAGGGGCCAATAATTCACACTTGGCGCAGCTGGGCTCCGCCGGAGTCAGTGTGAAGTTGATACCCTTAATCAGTAAACGCATTGAAATGCAGACCCTTGAGCTGACAAGGCTGGAATTAACGCTGGTCAAAAATACCAGAGGCCAGGGCAACTGGCAGGTCAGTGCGCCAACGCCCACTGAACAACCCACGCCCAGGGGACAGGAGCCATCCCCGACGCCTGAGTCAGAACCTGCCTCGCCTGTCAAACTGGATATTGCCAGTGTCAACGTCAGTGGACTGCTGATCAGCTACGAAGACCAGGTTTCCGGGCAGAAATACATTATTGACCAGGCCAGTTTAACCACTGGTGCCATCCGCAATCAGCAGCCTTTTGACTTTCAATTAACAGCTCACATCACCATTCCTGACCTGGTGGTAAATTCACTGATCAGTGGCAAGATGACGTTTAATCTGGAAGCGGGTCATTATGACATCCAGAACCTGAAAGTCAGTGCCACACCGGATGTAGAAAAAGGTGAAAGCCTGAGTATTGTGGGTAATGTTCAATATCAGCAAACACCCATGCTGGTTAAGGGCAACCTGGATGTTGCCGAGTTTAACCTTGCCAATCTGCTGAACCAGATCAAGGTGCAACTCCCTCCCATGTCAGACCCAAAAGCCTTGAACCGGCTATCCTTTGACAGTCATTTCAGCACCAATGGTGAAAGCCTGAGCGCAGATAAGCTGCAACTCCAGCTGGACAGTTTTACTCTGGATGGCAATTTCAGGATGAACAGCATTGACCGGGGCGATATGCAGTTCAGCTTTACCGGCAACGACCTTAATCTGGATAACTATCTCCCCCCAGTCACGGATAACGCAGAAGTGCCTGATGAAGAGCAACCCGCTCAATCGGGCTCAGAGCCACCCGCATCCGGTAAAGAGCATCCTCTGATTCCGGAAGCCATGCTGCGCGGCCTTAACCTTGACGGGTCAATGAAGCTGGCCTCTCTCACCGTGGCCAAATTCATTTTTGAACAGCCGTCTGTTTCGATAAAAGCAGCCCGGGGTAAGCAGGAAGTAACCATTGGTTCCCGCTTTTATCAGGGCACTATTGATATGACGTCTAACCTGGATGTGCGTCGGTCAGGCAAGCCAAAAATGGCAGCATCGGCAGAGCTGAAAAATATCAGCCTTGAAGCGTTATCAACCGCTATTCCTGATCTTGCCTCACTGAAAGGCGATGTGAATGCGGGTATGAAGGTCCATACACAGGGTCAATACGCCAGTGTTCTCACCAAAAACCTGAATGGCAACATTGAATTCAAGATTGATAAAGGCGCATTCACTGATGCCAACTTTGACAAACTGGTCTGTGAAGGCGTTGCCAAAGTGCGTAAGAAAGAGCTGAGAGCGACGGATTGGGGCACATCTACCGAGTTTACCGACCTGAGCGGCAGTTTCGTCATCAAAAACGGTGTTGCTAAAAACGACAACCTGATTGCAGCGCTCGCTTATATGAACCTGAAAGGTGATGGCCAGGTAAATCTTGTGGATCGACAGCTGGATTATCGTATGGGTCTCAACATTCGTGGCGAAGAAGCACCAGACAGTGATCCTGCCTGTCAGATCAACAAGGATTACGTCAATGTCACCTGGCCTGTCCGTTGCCACGGTGATCTTGGTGCCCTGAAATGTGGCGCAGATTTCAGACGACTGACTGAAACCATTGCCGAAATCGCTGAAAACCGCCTTAAGCAGAAGATAGAAGACAAGGTGCAGGGACCTGTTAAAGATCTGCTCCAGGGCTTCTTCAAATAAAATTTCTGCCCATAACGACTATACTGCGATCGGCCAACAGGCTGATCGCAAACCTGTTTTTGTAATTTAATGACTCAAAAAGCCCCATATAAAGACCATACTTTCAGCCAGAGACTTCTGGACTGGTTCGATGTACATGGCCGTAAGCATCTGCCGTGGCAGCAAAATAAAACGCCTTATCGTGTCTGGATCAGCGAGATCATGCTGCAGCAGACGCAGGTAACCACCGTCATCCCCTACTACCAGAAGTTTATGGCGCGATTTCCAGAAGTGACTGACCTTGCAGCAGCCAGTGAAGATGAAGTACTCCATTTCTGGAGTGGGCTCGGTTACTACAGTCGCGCAAGAAACCTGCATAAAGCCGCAAAAAAAGTGGTGAGTGACTTCGCAGGGGCATTTCCCCACTCAGTTGAACAGCTTATGGAACTTCCGGGCATTGGCCGATCCACTGCTGGTGCCATTGCCTCCATTAGCATGGGGATCCGGGCTCCCATCATGGATGGCAATGTAAAAAGAGTGCTTACCCGCTACTTTGCCATCTCCGGCTGGCCCGGGCAGACACGTGTCGCCAATGCGCTATGGGAGATTGCTGAACAGCTGACACCTGAGTGTCGCACAGGTGATTACACTCAGGTGATGATGGACCTGGGGGCAACGGTTTGCACAAGAAGTAAACCCGCCTGCCAGGTTTGTCCACTGGAAGCCGATTGTATAGCGCACAAAACAGGCCAGCAGAGGCTGTTTCCGGAATCAAAGCCAAAACGGGAGAAACCGGAAAAGTCGGTTATTATGCTGATGGTAGTGAATCAGTACGGTGAAGTTCTGCTTGAAAAACGACCACCGTCTGGCATTTGGGGAGGACTCTGGAGCTTTCCCGAGATTTCAGCTCCTGATCAGATTATCGAGCAGGCACTTGAGAAGACAGGCCTGTTACTGACAGACTTCGACACATGGCCGTCTTTTCGTCATACCTTCAGCCACTACCATCTGGACATTACCCCGGCACTGAGTCTTGTTGAATATCCGGGGCAAACCAATACGGTAATAAAAGACCATGACAATTATTATTGGTTTGCCCTGGATCAATCGCCTGAATTGGGGTTGGCAGCACCGGTAAAGAAACTTTTACAAAAAGTAGAGAATGCACTGTAAGAAATTACCCTGAGGTTATTTTTATACATTATGTATAGAAGTTTCAGCTCTATGGTTTAACCCATTGGTTGAGGAACCTGAAGAATGATTGGTTGCAAATGTGAGACATTCCATAAAAAAATATTGGTAATTGCCATTTCTGCAATAGTCTCAACATCAAGCCAAAGTGATCACGCTGGAGTTGAAACTGAAAATGCCGGTAATTTATCCAATGACCAGCAAGAAACTCAGGAAAACTCCCCACCGGGTTCCGATGCGAACAATATAAACCCCGGCACTATCTACATCGCCACCATGGGGATGACAGGAATGGAGGCTGAGGGTGAAAAAATCCTGAACCACGGCAATATTGAAATCAATGTACCAGGAACAGGTATGAGGGCCACAGCCAGCCCTGAAGATACAAGCCATCAAACGACAGCCACCAATCACGGCACCATTTTGCTAAACCACCCCGAAAGCACAGGAATGGTCAGTAATGGACAGAACATTGTCTGGTCCGGTATCGGCAAAGAGTGGGATGAACACAGTAATGACTACAAAGCAGGTGCCATAAATTATCCCCATGGCTCTATTAAGGGTCAGGGAACCGGACTGCTGTCTTATAACAATGGCCTGATCAAAAATCACGGCAGTATCCAGATATCGGGTTCGCACTCAACCGGGGCCAGGGCACAATCCATTGACCCGGATAATCCAAATGTCGGTTTCGGACTTATTGCCAACACCGGCACCATAACTGCTACGGATGGTGCCAGCGGCATTCACCTGCACAAAGGCGGGCTTAAGAATTCGGGAACAGTGATCAGTGATGATGCCGCTATCCGGGGAACAGGGCCCTTTAATATCGCCATCTTCACGCCCGGTAGCTATATCAGGGGACAGCGTGCTGCCGTGCTGCTTGAAGGCTCCGGTAATGACCTGAACCTGATTGAACTTCGTGGCGGCACACTACAGGGAAATCTGCTCGGCAACAGCCCGATGGATATTCTGCGTATCAACCCGGCAGACAACATGACTGAAGACATTAACCAGAAGATTTCAGTCAATGGTGAAGTCAGGGACTTTGAATTCATTTATATAACCGGTGACCGGTGGACTGCATCCCGGCCAATTATAAACCCAAAATCACTGATTGCTGCCGGCACTGTGAATGTCACCTTAAGTCCTGTCAGTGAGGATCAGGCGCAAACCCTGCAGCTCAGTTTTACGGATTCGTTTCCATCAGAAAATGGCGTTGATATCGAGGTCAGCGAATCTGGAATAGCCCATATTGATTTATCGGACACCAATAACCGTCCTGCCGCCAGAATATCCCTGGTGGGAGGTAATATCAGCCAGATGACAGGCCATCTGCAAGGCCGTGATGAGCTATCTCTGGCAAGCGGAATCATCAATATCATTGAGGATGTAAATCGAATCAGAGCACAAACCGATGGTGACTGGCAGGTAAAAACGCCGGTCCGTGGCGTAAAACATCTGGTCACTGAATTCGCTGGTGATAAAGAGACACCCACTTTTGAACAGACGTCAATTGTCCTCGGGAACCCAGCACAGTCATTACAAGACAACCGACTGACAGAAAAAGCCAATACACTGGTGGTTGCAACGCCTTCAGAGTCTGACATCAGCTCGGGTCAACCGATCCCGGAATTCGATGGATCAGCGGGTAAAGCAGAAGTCACCATCGCCAACGGGGCGCGTTTTGGCCAACTGATTGCTCCGGAGAAACTGATCGTAAAGGCCTCCGCTGACCAGCCTTTTCACGCTTACGGACCTGTTCGTAATGCCAGACATATTGAAGTTTCAACCTCTGCGCTGGTACAAGGGGTTACACTGGGAGCCTCTCCGGCACATACCGATAGCAGCCTGGGGCTGCTTTTCAGTGACAGCGCATCCGGTGATGCCATCAGGATCACCAATTACGGCACTGTTAATGAGATTGATGCGTCCAACGGCCATCAACGTCCAGACCTTCACTATGTCCACGACAGTGACACGCTGGTAAACCTGCGGGGCAACAACACCAGAAACGACCAACTAACCGTTAAGGGCGGTTCTGCAGAAACCGTACAAGCCGTTTCAAGCTCAGCGCTACAACATGGTTTTGCTACCCTGAATCTTCATGGCGTGGCAGCACCGGTGGAGCTTCCCGCTGATCTTGAGTCATTGACACTCACCAGCACCCTGCCTATTGGGCATATTTATGCGGTCAGTGCTGATCACCTGGAGAAAGAAAGAGCAGACAAGGCCCAGGATATACCTAATCCGACGTTTATGCCGTTTTCAGTCGGGAAGTATGAAAGTACAACATTAAAAACTGACCTCATGACACCGGGTCTAAATTTCAACATTAAAGCACGTCCCAACATGCGTTTTGAGATTCTTAATGGTGAAATAGGTACTCTGACAGGTAACCCGGAAAAAGACGATCAGCTGGTTATTCACGGAGGCCACATTCAGGGTGATACTGACAGCTTCCGGTCCGTTACCGTTGCCAGTAATGACTGGGGTTCCCATGGAACGCTCAATAACACCAGAGAAGTGCTGGTTGATAAGCATGGCATTCTGACATTACTGCGGGTTTATGGACCACAGGAGATCCCTCACCGTACAGAGAATGATCTGACCCTTCAGATAAAAACAGCTGCCGGACAGCGGTTGCCTGTTACGGTAACAGAGGGTGGAGCACTTGGCCTGCTGGAAGTATATGACCAGGCCAGTCTTGGTGATCTATCGTTGCAGGGTGGCGTGGTAAGCATCATGCCCGGTGACCACAAGACGCTGGAGCTGGGAAAAATTACTAATGCCGACGGTGTTTATTCTCCGGAAACCGGGCTTGGCAATGTACTGGTTGGTGGTAACCCGCAACAAAGCCCCTTTGGGAACAACCTGGTACTCAGTACTCCAAGACCCGTCAGTGTCTTCAGCAAAAAAATTGATAGCCTGCAGCTAACTCAAGGAGCAAAGCTTAAAGGTGAGATTCCGGCGGTAGAGCGACTGTTTATCACAACCCCGGATTTTGTATCTGAAGGCCGGATCAGTGCTATTGAACTGGTCGCTGATGCACCTGTTGCTGAAGTCAATGTTGCTGACAGCTCCAAGCCCGCAGCCGATGTGCCGGATACCCCTGCCAGGCTGAATATACAGACATCACCAGAGCGTCCTTTGACGATAAAAAGCAACCAGCCGACTCCGCAGATACAGCGGCTCAATCTCAATGACGGAGCCAATATTGGTGCTGTTGATTCTGTGAAAAATATCTGGATTCATAGCTCAGGCTGGAACAGCCAGGGGCTGGTGAATAATCCCGAAACACTCACTATTGCCCCTGATGGGGCAGCAGATCTTATTGTTGCTGATGGAACGCAGACCAGTGAGCAGGATTTCGCTCAAAAACAGTCGATGCATCTTTCTTTTTCCGGTGATGCCCCCTATGACTGGAATAAGGCATTTGTCGTCACCAATCTCGGTGAGGCTGGCATCAATGAATTACCTGATCACCGGGGAGAGCTGAAAGTACTGGATTTCTCGGCGGATACCCAGCGCCCTCCCCTGTACTTTATGCAACATGGCGGCAATACCGATCGGGTCATCGGCCGACAGGACAAAAACGACACTCTGGCCCTGGTGAATGGCCCACTGAAAACAGCCTCAGGATTTGCCAATATCGATATCTTTGGCGCTGACTGGCACAGCATTCAGTTAACAAATCCTGAAAATATCAACATCCACGAAGCAGCCAGTGCAGCCAATATTCTTGTTTCTGATCAGATGCCAGAGGGCAAAGGAGTACTGGCAACCCACTTTACAGAAGACTGTGGCAGGGTATACGTACATTCCAGAGGAACGCTGGATGAGGTCAACCTGTCACCATTACAGACCCGCCCATCATTCAGCATAGAGCAAACCGGTGGCAAGATTGGTTCACTTAAAGGAGCCAACGGTAAGGATGATCGATTCATTGCCAATAATACGACAGTAGAAGAACAGATATCCGATATTGATTTCATTACCTTTAACGGTATCAACCACTATAAAGGTAACCTGCTTCGGTCCAATGGGCTCATTGATGTGAATGGCCATCTCCATTTTTTGGCAGATAGAATGGCTATCGTTTCCGGCTCGTCAGACAGTCGTCGTGCAGAGGTGCCTGAATCATCACCTGCATTGCATATTCGTCAGGGAGCCGTCGTTACCATTCCATCTGAACTTAATATCGACGGTAACTATCAACAGGATGGTCGCCTGGTGCTGACAGAACAAAGTCCGGACGCGGCAGGGTTTGAGCCGTTAACCGATGGTACGATACCGCAAGCCCCGGTGGTGGCAGCCAAAAATATCCACGTGGGTCCTGCTGCTGATTTTGTGTTTGACAGCGTTATCATTCAAGATCCGGCCATTGGCAAACAATATCTGTTGATGGAAGCAGAGGATTCCAACATTAACCAGCCGGTTAATGTGGATGCTGACAATGAGCTCTATATCCACTATGACGCGATCATTGATCCGGATAACGCAAAAAGAATGCTGCTGATCAGCACGGATCAGGCTGACCATCGGGTATCTCAGGTTCCGGGGCGGTTTCGATCCATGATGCTGGCAGCCACAAAACCTTCCGAAAAAGAAGAACACGACAGTGAAAGTGCCAAATTAACCCGGCATGTTGTAAAAAATGTAAAGCCCGGCAAAGACATGAAAAAAGCCGCAGAGCTTGCCCCTGCCATGTCGCCTCATGCGGTGCACAATGCCAACCTTGCACTGAAAACGGCGGGCAAAACCCTTAACGACAGAATGTCTGGCAAACGAACCGGCATCAACACCGGAGATATCTTCTCTTCTGGCGCGGCCTGGATTCAATACGACTACAGCAAGGCAACACAGGATATCAACGACCATGTACCGGGTTATCATGCCAGAATCACTGGCTTCTCCATGGGGGCAGATAGCCCTCTGGAAAGGGATCAGAATATAGAAGCAGGCATTGCCTACACCTATGCAAAAGGAAACGTAGCAGGGAAAGATGGCTCAAGAAACAAAATTGACACGGATACTCATATTGTCAGCCTTTACTCCTCGTACCTGGAAAATGATTTTTTCTTTGATGGCCGGATGAGTTATTCCTCTGGCAAGAATAAAGGACGCCGCTACGTTGATGGTCACCTGAACGATGCAAAATATGATTCCCGGAGCTGGGGGGTCGGCATGATTGCGGGCCACACTTACTCCCTGGGAGATGAGTGGAGCTGGCAGCCTCAGGTAGCCTTTAATTATTTCACCATCCAAACTGACGATTATACCGAGTCCGCCAGAGATCCTGCCCAGACACACTTATCATACGATCAGGTCAAAAATGGCAAATATGACATCATGGAACTGGGTGCTGGCCTGAAGTTGATGGGAGAAATGAATACCCGGGCAATGGTCATCAAACCAGAGCTTGGGCTGATGGGCTTTCACGATTTCAAAAAAGATCCGATTGCTATTACTGCTCACTTTGCCGCAGGGGGTGAACACTTCCGTATCAATGGTGCCGACAGAGATAACAACCGCTATCAATTTGATGCCAGCATGAGTGTGGAAATTCAAAGCAATACCACCATTACCTTCCGTTACTCCCACCATTGGGCAGATAACTTCAAAGTTGATGGGTGTATTGCCAGGGTTCGCTATAGCTTCTAAAAGCCTTTTCCTTCAGACTCCAGCCGACCTTTCGTTTTCAACATTCTGTCCCGCATGAAGCATAGTCCAGCATCAGAGCCTCTAAAGAAAGCATCAATCTTGCCATTGGCACCTCCTTTACGGCTCGTTACATGATGAATCGCTGCTTCGGCGGATGCAAAACTCTCTAGCCCCGGCCCCTTGCCTGAATCGTAAAAGTCTGGACTACCTTCGAAATTGTGAGGATCGTAGACCGTGTATTCGAACGTACCGTCTCTTTTTTTGTTTCGATAGATACCAAAAGAGTATAAAGGCTGGCAAATCATGGCTGTTGATGAGTAATCCCAGTTTGTGGTTTCCAATATATCCTGACGCGTGCATGTTTTGATACCAAGACCTTCTCTTTCGTCTGGCGAGATTCGACCCTCACCTTCAGACCCCTCTTCCACCAGTAAATTCGAGTAGCCTGATGATGAGGCGATGCCGGTTAAAAGCAGGTGCATTACACATATTGTCATAGGGTAATGGCCATTAGACAAACTACGTCTCAACTCTTGAGCATCACCTCTGGCGCTGATTATTTCTTCTAAATAAGCAACCAGGACCTGAAAAGAAAACTTATAACCTGTTGCCTGGAAAAGCTGCATTCTCAGTACGTCAAAACCGCAACTCCACATACTGCCAACATTATTACTGTCATATTCGCCAATACCAAACCTGGTCTGGGCATAGGGATAGTAATCTTTGCCATCTTGATCTTTAGCCTGGAGATTTTTTAAATAAAGGCCTGCCCTGGTTGAGCTTAACTTTGAATATCCGGGGAAACCGCACCCTCCGGCTGTTGATCCGTCTGCAACTTCACAGAACGAACCAATACGCACCAGCTTGTGCTGCCCAGTCCTTTTATCCATCACATGAAGCACTTCTTCAATCGATTCCCCTCTATGGTCTGGGTGAGTGATAGTTACCAGGAATTTCGATATAGCGTAATGATCTTTATTATTAAATGCGATGTCATCTACAGCATCTTTAGCCACCTGTTTGCAGGTTAACCTGGCGTTTGCAACCCACGAATCACCAGCGGCCATCCTCATCTCTTTATAAGCGTCCCTTACATCTGCTGTTGTCCGGAATCCGTCTATAAATCGAACCCGGTCTGTATCCGTTTCTTTTAAAGAGAATGAGAATAGCGAATTCGCCGGTGGTTGGGGCAATGAGGGAGAACTGCCTGCTGTTGCTGATGACGGAGGAGGACTGCCAGCTGTTGATGGTTGTTGTGAAGTATCCGTTGCATGGGTTATCTTGTATTCAGCCAATGCCCGTGTGACGGGCTTTGCAAACCAGGCGTCAGGATGACGCTTCATCACAGCCTCGGCTTCAATTAATGAGACGGTATATTTGGTAAATATCGCTTTCACCACCACCGCGATGGCTTTCACCGCACGAGCAAGGATGAAACTGTCATCATGCTTGTTCCAACAGTAAGACATGGCGTTCAAAGCGCCCAATTCAACTGAACTCATATACCTCTCTCCTTTTATTATTCTGAACAACTTGTATTCTCAGACAGAAAATCTGGCTATAAGTTCAAAAACTGGCCATTTATATGAATGAATGTGTAGCGCACAGATACAGAGTAAACTGATTCTCTGTGAATCACCCGGGAGCACCACAGGGATGAATAACCTTGATGGCGGACACTTCAACAACACCTTCTCACGCCTGCCTGAATGCTTTTATACAAGGCTGGGCCCAACTCCCCTGGAGAACCCGAGACTAGTGACCTACAGCCCATCAGCCGGCCAGCAGCTGAACCTTGAAGACACCCGAAAAACCCGGGAAAAACTGACATTAATCGGTTCCGGAAACCGTGCATGGCCCGGTTCAGAACCACTGGCCATGGTGTATTCCGGCCATCAGTTTGGTGCCTATAATCCCCAGCTGGGTGATGGCAGAGGGTTGTTATTGGGAGAGCTGGTCAATACCCGGGGAGAAAAGTGGGACCTGCATCTTAAAGGGGCCGGGCCAACCCCTTACTCCCGATTTGGTGATGGCAGAGCCGTCCTGCGCTCCTGCATCCGGGAATATCTCGCCTCAGAAGCGCTCCACCATCTGGGCATTCCGACGACCCGCGCTTTGTGCGTGGTGACCAGTGATACGCCGGTTTACCGGGAAACCAGGGAAGCGGGTTCAACATTACTCAGACTGGCCAGAAGCCATATCCGCTTTGGCCACTTTGAATATTTTTTTTACAACAAACGATATGAAGCCTTAAAAGAGCTGGCTGATTACACCATTGAACACCACTTTCATGATCTTGAAGGAATGAAAGCAGTGGCGGGCAGTGACAAAGGCTATCAGCTGTTTTATGCAGAAGTCGTTCATCGTACCGCAACCTTAATTGCCCGGTGGCAGGCTGCAGGTTTTGCCCACGGCGTTATGAATACCGACAATATGAGCATTATCGGGGATACGTTTGATTATGGCCCCTATGGTTTTATGGACGATTTTAACTGGCACTACATCTGCAACCACTCTGACCACTCCGGTCGCTATGCCTTCAGCCAACAACCCGACATTGGCTACTGGAACTGTGGCAGGCTGGGCCAGGCACTGGTTCCCCTGTTTGATGATGTTGAGTTAATCCAGAAAGCGCTGGATCAATACCCACAAATCTACACCCAAACCTATACCCGCCTGATGCTCGATAAACTGGGGCTGGTGGCAGAAGAGGAGGAAGACGCAGAACTGGTTCGCGATCTCCTTCAGCTATTGCATGACAGTCACTGTGATTACACATTATTCTTCCGAACCCTCAGCAGCTTTCCTTCAGAACAAGCCGTTAACCAGCTGGAGCCGTTAGTTAACCACCCATCACTCGCCCCCTGGCTGGATAGCTATAAGAAAAGGCTCAAGAGAAACCCTCTGGATGACCAGAACCGCCAGAAACGAATGAAACAGGTGAACCCGAAATACATTCTCAGAAACTATCTGGCACAACAGGCGATCGAAAAGGCAGAGAAAGGGGACTACCAGGAAATTGAAAACCTGATGAACGTACTGGTTTCGCCCTACGATGAGCACCCTGATTTTGAGCACTATGCAGGTCAACCGCCTGAATGGGGCAAAAAACTGGAAGTCAGCTGCTCTTCCTGAAGGGAATGAATGTTTATCAGGTAGCTTTCCCGTTAAGATACCCTCAATCCACAGTAACTGAAGCAGTGAGATAACAATGGCCAGAATGATTCAATGCGTCAAACTGAAAAAAGAAGCGGAAGGCCTCATTGTTCCGCCATTACCCGGTCCAAAGGGTCAGTGGATCTTTGAGCATGTTTCCCAGGAAGCCTGGACTGAATGGCAGGCCCATCAGACCCGCCTGATCAATGAAAAGCACCTTAACCTGTTGGCACCTGAAGCCCGGCAGTATCTCATGGAACAAATGGATAAATATTTCTCTGGCGAAGATATTGATGCCGCTGAAGGCTATGTGCCGGAAGATAACTAACTCCCGGCTGGCTATTCTTAGCCAACCTCAGGGGCTGGCATGCCTTAACAGCTGATGGGAAAATCTTTGATCATGTTTATTGTTCAGATAACTCTAGTACATGGTTTCAATGAGTTTGACGGGTTGTCGTGCCTCCGCACTCCGTTCGCCCTGAGGCTGTCGAAGGACCCATAGGGCCTACAGGCGGAAACTCCGGACTCTGATAGAACGTGCCAAGCACCCTTCGACTCCGCTCAGGGTGAACGGAGATCGTACACGTCAAACTCATTGAAACCATGTACTAGACATAACGCGCATATAGAAGACGATAGATGCTTATCAATCGTTGCTTATTTGTTGAGCTGCACAGTGCAACCATTGTGCCTGACACAGCAAAACCTGTCGTCAGGTTTGGCTGTACTTGTTTTTTTGAACTCCAATAACAAAAAAGCCTTGAGCAAGGGCTCAAGGCTTTTTATATGGTGCCTAGGGGCGGAATCGAACCACCGACACGCGGATTTTCAATCCGCTGCTCTACCAACTGAGCTACCCAGGCTAAATTTTGGCACATATATTTTTATCATTTAAGTGTGGTGCCTAGGGGCGGAATCGAACCACCGACACGCGGATTTTCAATCCGCTGCTCTACCAACTGAGCTACCCAGGCGCTGTTCAAACAACGAAAACGATGTGCGAGGCGTATTAAACGGATTTCACCCTGGAGAGTCAAGTCATATATAAATTTTTATGGTCAGTCGGTGAGTATGCAAGCCGGGGATCATCAACCCGTCGTTTATTAACCGTGTACATTTCTCTATTGATACCAACTTTACTATACGCCATGCAGTTGATCCCAAACTTCCTGGTCTCGCTCGGCAGTCCAGATTCTCGGCCAGTCGATACCAGCAAACTCATCCCAGAGGCGCTGAACATCAAATGGCAAACAGTGCTCAAAAATGGGCCAGCTACCATACCGGGGGGCCAGGCTTTTATGGGATGCGGCAAAGGCTTCGGTTAACGTTCCCCCGTTTTTATAAACGGTCCCTACCTGATCAATCAGGGTCTTGAGGAAAGTGCGACTTTGCTCGATAGCGGCATCTACATGATCCCGACCATGCACAACTGCACCCCGGCCACCAACCAACGTTTCAGCACCGTAAGCCTTTATCTTGTCCAACGTGGTGGTGGACCAGTCGAAATGGAAAGCATCACCGGTGTAAAGTGCAGCCCGGGCCTCAACAAGATCTCCCGCAAACAGAATGTTATGCCGGGGCAGCCAGGCACAGATATCCCCGGCGGTATGACCCCGTCCACAGTATTCCAGCACCAGGCTTCCCCGAAGCCCACCCAGCGGGATTTCTAATCGATCATTAAACACAATATCAGGATGGGTCAGCCCCTGGATTCCTTCGGGCTCCCGGAACAACCTGGGCATTCGACGAAACTCACTGCCCCAGTCCTCCATACCACGCTCTTCAATCAGGAACCGGGTGTTCTCATGGGCAATAATCGATTCGGCTGAGAAGGCGGCGGCACCGAGTACGCGCACTGCATGGTAGTGGGACAAAACCAGATACTTAACAGGCTTTGTTGTATGCCTTCTGAGTTCCCGTAACCAGTCGGACGCCGCCGTTGGTGTTGCCCGAGCCTCAAAAGCAATAAGGAAGTCTTCTGCCTCAATGGCCCCGACATTGGGATCCCCCTCAGCGGTAAAGGCATAAACACCTTCTGCCAGCACTTCAAGCGTCTCTTTTTTGGGTTCCAGATCTCTTGATGATGCAAACGCTTTATTAGCCATCCTGTTAAGCCTTCGATTTCAGAAAAGAATTTTTTCCTGAAAGAAAATTAAGTAAATCATTTGGAGATCACTATAGCCAAATAAAATCAACAACAACCATCTATCTGGCAAAAATAACAATGACATTTAATTTTCAAACAATTATTTACAGAATAAAAATACCTCCTATCATTTAACCGGTCAGAACTTGCCATGTTTGATTATAAATAATGTGCTGGTTCAGATAAAAATATTACGATTGGAGGCTTGAATATATATGAATAATTTACCCTCTAGTGACTACCCCAGAGCTCCATCCAATACGTTCTGGGACAACAGTGATTTACCCCTCCCGCAATCCTCAACACAGTCGGCTGATTCCCCAGATTCTGGTACATCAGTAACAAACAATGTCCAACCCTATTTGAAGGGGCTTGTCGATGACGTACAGGAATTTGTTAGAGAATTAACATTATTCGAACGATCAATTAACATTGTTACCTCACCTGCTCTGGTCACAACATCAGAGGCGATCACTACCAATTTAAAATATATGGCGGACTCTATAGGGGATACTGGTGAGCCTTATCAAGTAGGGGATATTGGTGAGCTTCATCAAGCTCGACCATTGATCAAAAGCACCGAAGAAGGCATACATGTCTTTTCAAAAAGACCAAAGATTGATGGAATTCTGAGACAATCCCAGATTCCTCATACAACCAGTGAAGCTTTTTTTCACAAGGGACCTGAACAGGCCACGGCAGAGCTCAATGAGCAAATAACAAAAGACACCCAGGGCCTGATTACTGATTTTCTGCAAGCAAAAGACCTGGATAATCCAGACCTGGCGTTTCAACTGGTCACCTGGTTATTGCAACAGGTCTCATGGCAGTTTCCTTTTAGAGTGATGAATGAAAATGAGAGTTCAGAAATGACATGGGAAAATGCAACCCACTCAGAAATACAGTGGATGGAAAGTGGAAGTGTACAACCCATTAAGCACATAAAAAATAAAGACTATGACTTTGTCGCTGTTCCTGTTATGGAATCGGGCATGAAAGCGGTGTTTGTTTTACCGCCAGAAGGGGAAACGAATCCCGGTAGTGAAGATCTCAACCAGGTTTTGTCAAGTGGCCTCACCACTATCCTGGGCAAATCCGGAAGTAAACACGCGGTGCTAACGCTGCCCAAGTTCAAGTTCAATTATCAATTTACAAAAATATGTGAAGAGGCTGAAGCCAAGGGTAAACATATAGCAGCATTGGACGTTGATGAAAATGGAGCGGCGGTAGCTGCTGCGTCATCTATACTCTCATACGATTTACATATACCTCCTGAAAAACTTCTTCGCTTTAAATTTGACCATCCATTCTACCTGGCAATAATTAACCATAAAAATTCCAACGACCCAAGGGTTATTGGCATGGCCCAGATTAATCATCCCGGAAAGAGCTGATTAACCTTTTTTACTTCTTGCTGCCACGTTCCCAACAGGCAGTAAGAAGTAAGATAATCAGCAAAGCGCTTATTAAGGAATAGTCCCGAAATAACTTCCTCATTTCACCCAGCTTCAGGGATAGCTCTATAGTTCCATTTTGGGAGAATTTTATCGAACTGAATGGTCATTTTCTCCTTGAAATCAGCCGCATACTTCCGGCCAGCCTCAAAGACCTTGTCGATGATTCTGGTAGTTACGGCAAGTCCTGTTGTCTCTGTTTTACTCATGTAGTATGCCGCTGTTTCAATGCTTTCCAGCGATACGCCCTGACAGGCGCGTGTCACGTGTGGGAACAAGCGGTGTTCAACGGGGTTGTATTTAGAGCAGTATGGTGGATAGTGCGCTATCCGGATCTCCACACCCAGACGATTCGCCAGCGCCTGCAGATCTTCCTTGAAAATATATGCCGACGCACTGTTACTGCCACCACCGTCACACAACATGAGCAATTCATTCTGACCCGGATAGTCCCTTTGCCCCTCTTCATTCCACCACAGTTCAACGCTTTCGCAGGCAAACTCAGAAGTTCGGCATGCTGTCCCATGGTTCGCTTTTTCTGTGGTTTCCGACGCCGGTAACCATTCTTGTGCAGTAAGCGGGAAACGATATTTTTGCTGGCAGTAAAAAATTTACTGGCATACTGCAATGCCGCTTCACATGCTACCAGGAGGTAACCAGGCGCTATTCTCAGACAGCCCCTCTGCTCTCACGCTCAGGCAAAAAAACCTCACAAACAGAAATAGGCTTATCCCGCAAAAAAAACAGGGATCGTCTGGCCCAGGCGATTTCTGCCGTAAATTCCACATCAAGGTGTGCGTTAAATTCACTGGCTTTGATATCGGCAACTTCAATCGGTCCACGGCGCAGGCCGGGCTGACTGAAAATATATTCACCTAATGGCCTGTCCTCCAGTTCCAGAAGTACTCTATTCTCACCGGACAGACTGGACTCCGGTAACACACTGCGGGCAAAAACCACCGGTTGACCTGAGCCAAACAGCAGGACTTCTCTTATGCTGGCACGCTGATCATCGCAATGAAGAAAGGCTTTCTCTGATGCATCCGGCTCCTGCCAATCATGGGAAATGACCCGGACAAAAAAATCGTTGTTGTGTGCTTGTTTCAGCCGTCGGGTCAACGAATGTTGATCCAGTATCATCTCACGCAGTGCGCTGGGTATCGCTTTGGCATCCCGGGCGGGTTGCCAGTTCATGTCAGCAAAGGGCATCGGCAGTACATCCTGCCTGGAGCCGATGACTCCAGGATCTGTCAATCAAGTGGGGATCAGTTAGGCAAAGAGCCTTCAACGCCCTCCACATACCAGTTCATGGACAGAATATCACCATCGTTCAGCTTTGTACCCTCTGAAACTTTAATGGAACCATCCTGTGCCTTGATGGGGCCTTCAAAAATGGTGAAGGTGCCATCGGCAATCTGTGTCTTGAAGGCTTCGACCTGGGCAACAACGGTTTCAGGAATGGCTTTGTTATAAGGGGCCATTTCAACCATGCCTGCGGAGAAGCCGCCCCATACATCTTCTGCCTTCCACTGCTTATCCAGTACTGCTTTGGCCGTGTCAGTATAGAAGCCCCCCCAGTGAACCATGCTGCCGGTCAGGTGGGCATCGGGACCAAAGCGTGTCATGTCCGTGTCATAGCCAAAGGCAAATACCCCTTTGTCCTGGGCGGCCTGCACCGGAGCGGGTGAGTCGGTGTGCTGGTTGATGATGTCGGCACCCTGGGCAATCAGTGACTCAGCCGCCTCACGCTCTTTGGCAGGGTCGTACCAGCTGTTGATCCAGACCACTTTCACGGTGGCATCCGGGTTGACACTGCGCAGGCCGAGGGTAAAGGCATTGATCCCCTGGACCACTTCAGGAATCGGGAATGAACCCACATAGCCAATCACATTGTTTTTGGTCATATGTCCGGCAATCACGCCCGTCAGGTAACGGCCTTCATAGAAGCGGGCGGAGTAGGTGCCAACATTCTTGCCACGCTTGTAACCCGTGGCGTGCTGGAACTTAACGTTGGGAAATTGCTTGGCCACTTTCAGAGTTGGGTTCATGTAGCCAAACGAGGTGGTAAAGATCAGGTCGTGTCCCTGCTGTGCCAGTTTACGGATGACCCGCTCGGCATCGGCACCTTCAGAGACACTCTCAACATAAGTGGTTTCGATATTCTTGCCCAGCTTCTCAACCATCTCCAGTCGGCCTTCATCATGACCATAGGTCCAGCCAGCATCACCCACCGGGCCGACATAGACAAAGCCCACTTTCAGCGGCTTTTCAACCGCCGACGAGAGTGTCGACAGGGTCATCAATCCGGCCGTGGCCACAGAGACGAGGGCCTTTTTAATCAGGGATTTCATGGGATGATCAACTCCTTACAGGTCTGTTTTATCGTTAGATTAATGGCCTGAGTTCCCTGTCAGGCCGGGTTGGAACCGTTTTAAAGATTACCCCGCCTGGTGGTAGGGTTTGCCAAGGGACATTGGTGCCAGCAACCGGCTTCTGGACTGGTTGCTTGATAGCAGTACCAGCACCACAATGGTCGCCAGATAAGGCAGGGTCGCCAGCAGATTGGATGAGATAGAGGCACCCATCCCCTGCAGTACCAGATGCATAATGCTTGCCAAACCAAACAGCCAGGCCCCCAGTAAGACCCGTTCTACCTTCCAGCTGGCAAATACCACCAGGGCCAGGGCAATCCAGCCACGCCCTGCGGTCATGCCTTCTGCCCACAGCGGCGTATAGGCCAGTGACAGATAAGCCCCCCCGAGGCCCGCCATGGCACCACCAAACAGTAACGCCAGCCACCGGGTCCGTATTACCGGTAAGCCTACAGCCGTGGCTGAGTATGGGCTTTCCCCGATGGCTTTCACCATCAGGCCGGGGCGGCTGAAGCGGAAGAACAGCCAGATAGCCAACGCGATACCCAGAGAGCAGTAAACCAGAATGTCCTGATTGAACAGGGCTTTACCCAGCACCGGAATGTCTGATAACAGCGGGATCAACATGGGTTGGAAGCCTGCCAAAGCCTGACCGATGTAGTCAGTGCCCACATAAGCACTCAGGCCTGCACCAAAAATGGTCAGGGCCAGGCCGGTAGCCACCTGATTGGCCCGCAACTGGATCGCCAGCAGGCCAAACAACATAGCCATGGCCATGCCAACCAGCAGACTCATTATCACCCCGAAGATCAGGCTGCCTGTGGTGAGTGCGGCAATAAAGCCGATCACCGCGCCCATCAGCATCATGCCCTCCTGCCCCAGGTTAAGCACGCCGCTCTTTTCACACACCAGTTCCCCCAGGGCAACCAGCAGCAGTGGCGTACCGGTTCGAACCATGGCAAACAGAATGTTAGTGATCAGGTCCATATCCATTAGCCGTTGACTCCTACATGATGTCCCTGAGCCGGGAGTGGATAAGTAGAGATGTTCAAGCGGTAACTGATCAGAAAATCACAGGCCAGCAGAAAGAACAGCAACATCCCCTGAAACAGACTGCCCATGGCCAGCGGCAGGCCAAGGTCAATCTGACCCATCTCGCCCCCCATATAAACCAGCGCCATCAGCAGGCTGGCCAGTAAAATACCAATAGGGTGCAGGCGACCAAGAAAGGCAACAATAATGGCCGCATAACCGTAGCCGGGGGAGACCGATGGCACCAGCTGACCAATCGGGCCACTGACTTCCGAGATACCGGCAAGCCCGGCCAAAGCACCACACAGCAACAGGCTGAAATACACCAGACGGCGTTCACGGAAACCGGCAAAGTGCCCGGCACTGGCATCCAGACCAATGACCTTCAGCTGAAAGCCCAGAAAGGTCCTGGTCATCAGGACCCAAATGCACACCCCGGCCAGCAGTCCGAAGGCCAGACCAATATGCAGGCGGGTTCCTTCCAGCAACAGTGGCAGCGTGACCGCATCGGTAAACAGTGCAGATTCCGGGAAGTTAAAACCATGAGGATCTTTCAGGGGGCCGTGCACGGCATAGAGCAGCAGATTCAGGGCAATATAGTTCAACATAATGGTGGTGAGGATTTCATTGGTATTGAAATGATTCCTCAGCACCGCAGGGATCAATGCCCAGAGCAAACCAGCCACAGCGCCGGTTATCAGTACCGCGGGGAGCACCCAGACGCCTTCCGAATCCATCCAGCTCAGGGCGGCCCAGCTGCCCATCAGAGCCCCCATCAGTAACTGTCCTTCCGCGCCAATGTTCCAGATATTGGCTCGAAAACACACCGCCAGCCCCATGGCACAGAGCAGTATGGGGGCGGCTTTGACACCCAGCTCGGACAGGCCATAGCTATCGCTGATGGGCAGAATGAAGAAGGTATATAAGCCGGTCCACGGGTTCTGCCCCTGCATGGCAAAAATCACACTCCCGGCCATCAGGGTGAGCAACACCGCCAGAACGGGGGACAGATATTTCATCAGGCTGGAGTCTTGCGGCCTTCTTTCAATGGCAATCTTCATCAGGGGGTATACTCCTTTGCCTGTCTGTCAGGTTCCATTGCCATCGGTGCTGAGGCTGATTTTTCCGGATGACCAAACACACCGGCCATCCATTGACCCACTTCGTTAATGGAGGTTTCCCTGACCGGTTTCACCGGCGACAGTTTGCCGTGGCAGAGTGCACCAATTCGGTCCGAAATCTGGAACAGTTCATCCAGGTCTTCAGAAAGCACGACGATGGCCGTGCCCTTGTCCCGCAGATCAATCAGGGACTGATGGATCAGGTTGGCGGCACCAACATCAACGCCCCAGGTAGGGCTGGCACAGATCAGCAGTTTGGGATTCTGTAAAATTTCACGGCCAATAATGAACTTCTGCAAATTACCGCCGGACAGGCTTTTGGCATCCGCTGAGTTGCCGTGGGCTTTTACACGAAAGCGACTGATAACGTTGTTGGCAAATCCGTGAATTCGTCGCTGTCTTAAAAATCCCCCGGACACCAGGTTTTGTAAAAAGCCAGTGAGCAGGCCATTATCTGACAGCGACATGTCGGGCACCGCTCCCCGACCCAGGCGCTCTTCCGGCACGACGGCCATGCCCAGGCGTCGTCGTTTACCGGGGGTTAGCTGGCCAATGGGCTGGTTATCCAGCGTGATAAAGTCCGGTGAGGTAGCCAGTCTCTCCCCGCTGAGCAGCTGAATTAATTCTTTCTGGCCATTGCCCGCTACACCGGCGATGCCAAGAATTTCCCCGGGTTTTACCGAAAAATGGATGTCATGCAATGGGGTGCCAAAGTCACCCAGTGCCGCTTCCGTCAGCCCTCTGACGACGAGGCGTTTATCGTCATTCTTATTGGTGGAAAAACTGTAGCGCTGACCCAGTGTCGTCTGGCTGCCCACCATCATACTGGCCATATCCTCAGTGCTGGTGGTTTTCGGATCACAGGTTCCGGCAATCTTTCCGTGTCTCAGTACCGTGGCGCTATCACACAGGGCTTTAACTTCCTGAAGCTTATGGCTGATAAACAGCAGACTGCAGCCTTCAGCGGCCAGCTTTTTCAAGGTGACAAACAAACTGCTGACTTCCTGTGGTGTCAGCACTGAGGTGGGCTCATCCAGAATCAACAGGCTAATGTCTTGTACCAGGCAGCGGATGATCTCAACCCGCTGGCGCTCTCCGGTGGATAAACTGTGCACATGACGATGAGGGTCAATGGGCATACCGTAATGGCTGGAGATTTCCTCGATGCGTCGGGCCAGATCCTTCAGCTGGCCTGCTGCTCTTTTATCCATCGCCTTCCCGTAAAAAGAGAGCGCAATGTTTTCCACCACGGTTAAGGTTTCAAACAATGAGAAGTGCTGGAATACCATGCCGATGCCAAGGCGTCTTGCATGGGCTGGCGATTTCAGGGTGTGCTGCTGGCCATCAAACCAGATATGTCCGCTGTCTGGTTGCGTCACGCCATAGATGATTTTCATCAAGGTACTTTTGCCTGCACCATTTTCGCCCAGCAGCGCATGGATTTCGCCAGGCCGGATGGCCAGGCTTACCTGATCATTGGCAACAACACCCGGATACACTTTGGTGATTCCTGCACAGCGAATACGGTAGCAGCGCTCTTCACCGCTGCGGTTGTCAAAAACAGTGCCTTTGCTGTCCAGGCGGTGTGAACGGCTGGATTCCGGCTCGTGACTTGCGGGCATGATGATCTCTGATAACGTATATTTATTCTTCTTGGTGAATCTTTGTTTACAGATTGACCTGTTGAGCATTTGGGGTGATTTCAAAAGCACAAAGCATACCAGAAACAAACAACAGTTAGCATGTATGAACCGGAGAGAATGATGAAAAAGTGGCAGTGTATTGTCTGTGGTTTTGTCTATGATGAGTCTGTCGGCTGGCCTGACGATGGCATACCTGCCGGAACGGCCTGGGAGGATGTTCCGGAGGACTGGCTCTGCCCGGATTGTGGAGCCAGCAAATCTGACTTTGAGATGATGGAAGTGGGTTGAATGATCGAAAAACCCGGATTTCTGACAAAAATCCCACAAACAGTTGGTTCAGACTATTGCCCTGAGAGCGGCTGTGTTTTAGTCTGTTTTTGTCTGTGAGCCATACACCTGTAGTCAAGAGCTGCTGCTGTCCTTGCTCAGGAAGCGAGAAACCCTTGATTCAAGGGAAGAAACAAGAAAAACAAAACGGAGTGTATTTCCTATGCGTAAACCCGATCTGGTCAATGTCATCGCTGACGAAGCGGATATCAGCAAGGACAAGGCTTCCCTGGCGCTCAATGCCATTCTTGAAGCCATCACCAGTGCCATGAAATCAGCAGACTCTGTCAACCTTGTTGGCTTTGGTACTTTTGAACAGCGCAGCCGTGCTGCCCGTACCGGTAAAAATCCCCAAACCGGCGAAACCATCCAGATTAAGGCCAGTAAGACAGTGGCTTTCAAGCCGGGCAAAGCCCTGAAAGAAGCCGTAAACTGATAGCTCTCTATCTGGCCAGCTGCGATTGATGTGCCAGATAAACCGGCTACCGGTTTCACCATCTTCATAAATACTGTTTGCACAACCTCTCAGAAAGCATTTTTCCATTGCCAGCTTTTGCAAGCTGCGCCATGGGGAAGTGTTTTTTTATATAGAGTTCGGGACTGAAGTAGTGAAATTCAAATTGTTGTTATGGGCACTGGGTTTCATGATGAAACGTGCCAGTCGAAAGAACCCCTCATTTCAAAAGACGCTGGAAGGCCAGGACCTGACCTTTCAGCTCAGCAGTAAAGACGGTGTCGCCCGGCACTATATTGTCAAAGACAAACAGGTTTACCCGGTTGCCGGAACCACCACCGAGCCAACATTTGAGCTTTCTTTCTCCAGTGCCACTAAAGGCTTTGAAATCCTGACGGCAAAAAATACCCAGGAAGCCTTTATGCGTGGTGTCCAGGAGCAGAATATCGTGGCAACCGGTGATCTCAGTAAAGTGATGTGGTTTCAAACCATGACCAGAGCCATGAAGAGATAGTCAATTCCACCCTCTTTACGCCTTGCTATTGGGTGTGAGGTGAATAACCGATAGCTGGATACGTAGCTTCCATAATCTTTGGTTAATCTGATGTTAAGTGGTTGACAGTCCATCCAGTGATCTCTAATATGCGCCGCATCGCTGAGATGTTGGACAGCGATGGCAAGGCCCAGGTGGCGGAATTGGTAGACGCGCTAGCTTCAGGTGCTGGTGTGTGTTTGACGGTTCGTCGTTTTGTTTTCAGACTTTTGTCCTTGGAAAACAAAGGCTTGCAGGTTTGTTAAGGTAGATGACATATGTCGTTTCCTAAAATAAATCCTAAAACCTCTGGCTAAAAAATCGCCTTGTTTTTTGCGCCAAAGTGCAATAAAGTTCAGCAACATTTTTGACGATGCCCAGGTGGCGGAATTGGTAGACGCGCTAGCTTCAGGTGCTAGTGACTGTATGGTCGTGGAAGTTCGAGTCTTCTCCTGGGCACCAAACATCGTTAAAAAGTAGTAAATTGTCGTATATGCCCAGGTGGCGGAATTGGTAGACGCGCCAGCTTCAGGTGCTGGTAACTGTATGGTTGTGGAAGTTCGAGTCTTCTCCTGGGCACCAATACTCAAAGATATGTCGTGTAATTGACGGCAAAAAAAACCGGACAACTGCCCGGTGATATCTTCTCTCATCTCTCTTCCCTTTTGTTATCTCGTACCCTGTACTTCCTGGGTTTTCCGGATGTAGATTTTCTTTGCTTCCAGTGTTTTGTGGCCGGAGACTAGTCCTTCATGGTCAGAGACTCCCTTTGCCTTGAGATCGTGGAAGTGCCATTTCTCGTCAATGAGCCCTTCATCCACTGCTCGATTGATCAGTTTCTGCCACTGGCTGTCCAGCGTGTTTTTATGCATCTTTTGTCCCGGTGACATCTGAATGCCTTTTTTGGCGATTACGTTGGGCGCACCGAACACATATTCAAACTTCTCACCGTTGTTGTAATCTTCAAGAAGCTTGAGTGCTTTTCTCAGGCGTGGGGTCCAGAGGGTGATTTCATCCAGTGAGCCTTTGACCCGTTTCAGCTGTATGCCTTTCTCCAGCAGCTGGTCCCGCTTCATATTGATCAGCTCGGAACGTCTTGCCCGGCAGATGTAGGCAAACTCCATCATGGCTTTCCAGAAGGGATTGGCCAGATAGTAAACGCAGGCGTAGTCTTCATCGCTGACGTACACATCTTGCCGGTTTGGTCTTGGCAGTGCTTCGCAATCCAGCGATGGGTTAGGTGGTACCCCTTCAAGATGGCTTCTTCCCCAGCTCCATGCACTGGAGATCAGTTTGCGGGCATTGGCGACGGCGCCCGGTTTGTCGGAAAATTTTTCATAGAACCGGTTCAATGATGGTGGGGTGATCAGCGCCAGCGGTACTTTACCGAAAGTGCCATACCCTTCCACGGGGAAGTTTTTCACCTTGGGGGTATACAGCCTTTTGTTGTACTGCCAATCCTTGCTCTGGCTTCTGAGTTTTCGGGACTCCAGATATTCATCCAGCAGCCAGCCCAATGTCTGGTCTGAACTTTTCTCCAGGTTCTCAATGGCCATGTAGAGTTTGGACATGGCCATGGTTTCCGGACCCAGAACGATTTCAGCACCGTACACATTCTTTTGACCAACCCGGCCATGGTAAGGCTTATAAATGAAACGCCCTTTGCTTCGGTAAACGCCATCCGGCAATTGAGCATTCTCTTTATTGCGTGGTCTTCCCATCAATACATCTCCTACAGGAATTTGAGTGGTTGTTTTTTGGGTTGTTGTATCTCTGTGCCGATCAATGGCTGGTTAATGGCGGCGTAGGTGGTGACCACTTCGCCATTACGTCCGTAGTAAAACGGTATCCGGTTTTGAACCATCCATTTGACCAGCGCCGCTTTTTGCTTAATGCCTGACCACGCCATCAGGTCAGGCTGGGAAATCAGCGCATCCATGTCGCATTTCCATTAAAAAAATTTCAGGATGTCGTACCCCAACACCGGCTGGGCATTGCTGGTGGTCAGTCGCTTACTGTTCCGGTTGTGAAAGCAGATCTCGGAAGGGTCGTACATCAGACCATACTGCCAGCCCTTTTCGGTGAGCAGGTACTTGCCTTTTTTACCCTGACCGATCCATTTGATGAGCCGGTGCTTTTCCAGTACCTCCACCACATGCTGACGGCTGCGACCAATAAATTCGCCCAGCTCCACCAGGGAGAAGTAATCATCCAGTTCGTAGCGGTTGCGTTTGCGTTTTTGTTTTCTTTGTACTGGCTCTTCATCGGTATCAGAGCCAACTATTTCCGATTCAGGCGCAGGATCAGCATAGCGGCTATCCTGATCGATCGATTCAGTTTTAGATTCGTCGGGGAGAGCCGGTTGCAAGCGATCCAGTACGTTTTGATACCACTTCACCTGTTTTACTGGCGTACCGTTGTTATGGGCTTTGCCGGTATCAAGGATTTCACACAGAGGCTGGCCCTGATCGGTGGGTACCCACAGGCTATCGATTTTGATTTGAAGTCCTGCCGATTCCAGTAACTTGTTTACCTGACGGGGATCTTGTGGTGGTTCCATCATCTGCCCGAGCTGGGTTGGGGTAAACGTCATGGCCTGGACAGGTGCCACCAGTTGTTTCTGGCCCATGGCTTCCAGTGGTGAAAAGTTGATCTGGCTTTTCACCAGTCGGTCTGCTGCCAGCATGGCCTGATTGCCTTTAAAGCCGTATTCTTTAACAAAGGATATGGCTTTCAGGCTGGTGTCCATATTGATTTCCAGCAGTTGATGGGGGTCAAGCTGTGGTTCCTGGATAAGAGGGGCAAGGGGTTTAGATTGTCCGGATTCCAGTTCATACCATCGATTGATAACCGCCGCCCGACGCTTAACATCGTATCCGGTGATCAGCACTTCGAACTCAAACCTGGGTAACTGATATTCAGTGTATTCCTGCTTGTTCTGCGGGTTGACGTAGGTATGCTCAAATTTGAGCGTACCCATTCCAAGCTTGCTCAGCATGACTTCAATGTCTCTTTTGACATTTTTATGCTCCTTGTCCAGCACCTTGGCAATCTCCCGACTGGACATAACCATTTCTGTTCTGGTCACGGCATTGTCTGGAATAAATCCATACTGGCTGGAAGAGGGCTTGATGGGAGTATGGGGGGTGTTTATATTGATTCCTTTCATGCTCTTACCATTTTGATGAAGAGTGTTTGCGGCCATTTTCAATTCCCTTTTCTGGTTATGGTCTTGTTATGGTGTTTCAGTGGATGGCACTGCTCTTTACGACAGGGTCCTGATTGATATCCCTGATTCGTTGCAGGATCAGCCCAGTGACCAGCATCGCCTGATCTCGCGCCTGGGGGCTGTGAATACCTACGGTGATGGCCACAATCAGCGTCGTCATTTCAATCAGTACGGTTTCTGCATTCAGCTGCAGGCCTTCCATTTCGTCACCGATCCGGTCCGCCAGCATGATTTTTCTTGCCAGTTCCTTTTCCTCCTGTTCCGAGCTGAGACCAGCGGTCTGCTTCTGTTTTATCTCTATGACTTCAATGTCTCTTTTGACATTTTTATGCTCCTTGTCCAGCGCCTTGGCAATCTCCCGGCTGGACATAACCATTTCTGTTTTGGTCACGGCACTGTCCGGAATAAATCCATACTGGCTGGAAGAGGGCTTGTTGGGAGTCTGGGGGGTGTTCATATTGATTCCTTTCATGCTCTTGCCATTTTGATGGAGAGTGGTTGCGGCCATTTTCAATTCCCTTTTCTGGTTATGGTCTTGTTATGGTGTTTCAGTGGATGGCGCTGCTCTTTACGACAGGGTACTGATTGATATCCCTGATTCGTTGCAGGATCAGCCCAGTGACCAACATCGCCTGATCCCGCGCCTGGGGGCTGTGAATACCTACGGTGATGGCCACAATCAGGGTGGTCATTTCAATCAGTACGGTTTCTGCATTCAGCTGCAGGCCTTCCATTTCGTCACCGATCCGGTCCGCCAGCATGACTTTTCTTGCCAGTTCCTTTTCCTCCTTTTCCGAGCTAAGACCATTGGTCTGCTTCTGTTTTATCTCTATGGCCAGGGCCAGATCATCGGGTGTGAGTGGGCACATTCCGGCTTTCATTAAAAGCTCCTTTAAAATGGAATGGAGTCGTCGTAGGAGTCATATTGTTGTGTCTGCATGGCTTGGGGAGCATGACCACCATTCCGGGCATTGGCGTATTGGTTCTGATGTGTGCCTGGTTGTGACTGATAGTTCTGAGGCTGAGCCTGCTGAGCATTGGGGTTCTTTTCCAGAAACAGTAGCTTGCCGTTGTACCCGATGTACACGACTTCGGTCTGATAGCGATCCTGACCATTCTGGTCCTGCCATTTACGGGTCTGGAGTTGACCTTCGATCATGACTCTGTGGCCTTTGGCCAGATACTGAGCGGCCAGTTCAGCAGGTTTGCCGTACAGTACTACCCGGTGCCATTCGGTGCGGGTCTGTTTCTGGCCATCTTTTTTCCAGCTCTCTTCCGTGGCGATGGAGAGAATGGTGACGGCATTGCCGTTGGCGGTGGCTTTGCCGTCCGGATCTTTGCCCAGTCTGCCAATAAGGGTGACACGGTTCATGGATGCGGCCATCAGGCGATCTCCTTTTGTTTTTGTAGTGAAGGTTGTTGAGTTGGAGTGATCATTCCGGCACGACGGATGACCAGTTCGATGCGGTATTCGTTGCCGTAACTGTCAAAGCGGTAACAGTCCAGTGAGCCTTTGCCGAGCCACTTTTCCATGTTGTGGATATCGTCGGTCAGAATCTCTTCGGTGACTTCACCATCGGTGTAAAGCAGGTCGGGCTGGTCTTCGGCTTTCTCTGTTTCAGGCTCCGAGTTAATTGTGCAAGCTTTAGTCTGGTTTTCCTGGTGCAGCCGCAGTTCAATAATGGCCATCAGGTCGGTTTGCTCTTTATGGAGAAGCACATCCAGATCCGGAAACAGGTAGTCCTTATCAACTGCCATTTTCCGGTACACAGCCAGATTGTTTTTTATGTCCTGTGCCTGCTGCTTCTGTTCGATCCGTGCCTGTGCCAGGCGATCATTTACCGCAGACTGCATGCTGGATACGTTCTTTTTTCCCTTGATCACTTCCTGAAAATCAGCAGGCATAACCACGGCAGCGATCCAGCCGGGAGTGAGTTCGGTATTGATCACCTGACGTTCTTTTTCCAGGGTGGTGACGGCTTTCAGTACGATGCTGTCTTTGATGTGCTGCTTCTGATGCTTGACCTGCTTATCCAGAGACTTGCGTTTGGTAGCCATGGCCTCGGTCAGGTGGTCTATGCGGGTGAAGAGTCGGGCGATGTCCGGTACCTGGGCAAGCGCAGTCTCTTTGCCGTCTTTCAACTTTGTTTCCGTCTTTTTGAAAAACTTCACCGCCGATTCGGCATCAGCAAAATCCTGATCGGTAACCAGTGCCGGTTTGACGGAATCAATGCGTTTGAAGATCTGTTCTTCCAGCAGGTGCAGGTTGGAATCAATCACGGATCCATCCAGCTGTACAACCAGTGCCGTGGTGTCTTGAATTACTTCGCCTTCCAGTACCTGTGCAGGTGTTTCCGGCTCGAAATTCTGCAGATCCTCCTGAAACTGTTTCCATCCAGCGATCAGAGCCTCACGACGATGATCGTGGGATTCGTAGTAGACATAGCGCAGCTTGGCAGAGGTACCATCAGAGCAGACAAGCAATACCCGTTCGGCACCGCTAACCAGTAACTGTTGTTCTAACTGCCAGTAATAGTCAGGCTCAATGCCTTCCCCTTCAATTTGGGCAACCAGCTTTTCATTCCAGAGCTTGTGCTCAAAGACCAGGTCTTCCATCATGGTCAGTCCGTCGAAACTGGCCAGCAGAGGTAAACCGTCGATGATGGTAACCCCGGTGGCTGGAAATAGATCCGCTCCGACTATTTTCTCTGCCAACGGTCGGGCTTCTGCTTCGGCACGATGCCCGGCATCGAATTTCTTTTGCTGAAATTCGTTTACCTCTGGGGTACTGCCTGTTTTCTTTTGATGCAGCAGCTGGTCACGATTGAGAAACGGACTGTCGCCCATCATGGCCGGTGCTTCGCTGGCTGTGAAATGATTCTGGCGCAGGGCGAGCCATTCAGGCGTCCCCTGCTGGATATCGAGAATTTCCATTTAGTGACCTCTGGGTTGGATGGCTTTCAGTTGTTGTACTTGTTGTGGGGTGGCTGGAGCTTTGGAATTGATTTTTCGGATAATCCGATCTGCACTCTGTTGGCCGGACTCAATGGATGCCCGCCATTCTGGTAACAGACGCTGGAAGTCTTCATCGGAGTAATGGTTGTGAACCGGTGACTGGGTCGAGTCATTCATATCGGGCACATAACCATCGGTATCATCATCGGTGCAGGCCACGCCAAGAATCCCGACCAGAGTCTGTCGCTTCAGATAAGTCACGGTAGAACCGATCTGTTGCAGAGGGCTTTTTTTACCGGTGTTATCCATAGGACCAGTGGCCGTGTTACAGATGGTGTGGCCGGATACATGGGTCAGATTGCAGGTGATGGTGATGTTTGGCCCATTCTGCTGTTGCTCAAACCAGTAGCTCAGTCCGTAGCGGTGAAGAACCGGCTGAACCGCAGCAACCACATCATCAATGGAGGCGTAGGAGTACTCCATGCGACCGCCATTATTGGTGTTAAAGGCAGCGGTCTTGTTCTTTTTAACCACTGGCATCTCTTGCTGAAAGCGGGAAAAGGCCTCGTTAAACTGTTGTCGTGCAACAATGGCCTGGCTCTGTTCGTACAGGCTCATTACCCTTTCCAGTGTGTCGATGCTGGCATTCTGGGCAATGGCGGATTGCATGATTTGTCCCACTTCGGACAATGCAGTTGCTGACTTATCCACAGGCAATACGTCAGCGGATTCAATCAGTTCGGTTTTCTTTTTAGCTGGCATGGCGAAGAGCCTCGTCCCGGTGAATGCGGTTTCTGACGGCCAGCACCTGGTCGGCAATTTCCATCCGGAAACTCTTTTCCAATGCGCTGGATAGTGTGCGATGCAGCTCACACCAGGCACGGAAATCAACGATCACGGCATCTGCCGTTTTCGGATCCTTACGCCATGCGGTGATTTCATCCCTGATGACCCGATAGATCTGGAGCACCGTCATATCCGGCGTGATGTTGCTGGCAATGCGATCTTTCAGGATGCATACCTTGCCGTAGTCGTAGGTGTACTGATTGATGTTTAGCCAGTCGCTGATCCCGGTGATGACCGGTTCTTCCAGGCGGTTTACTTCTTCAGTCTTTATTTGATTAACCACGGCAATAACCTCGTTTGCTCGCATAGTTGATGACATCCCAGCCAGAAAGGCGGGTGTTTTCGTCGTTGCAGTCATGCACCAGCTGCTTCACGGCCAGCCAGCGGTAGCCCTGCATCGGGTGAAATTCTTCCAGGGTGAGAAAGGTCAGGAAGCTGCCGGGAGTTAAAACACCGAATCCCGCGATGATGATGGGCTTGTGATCTTCGATCTGTTCCTGAATATGAGCTTCAATCCGTTCCAGCTCGGACTCAATGGTCTCTTCGAGGGCTTCCCTGTCGTCAGTGGCATTGAGGTGCCGGTTGAGATCGCGGGTAACTGCGTCCATAAAGATTCCTTATTTTTGTAAATTTAAACGCTTTTTATATTTATATATCTGCAAAGATAAACTTTGCAGATGATAAGTTATAATATATTTATATTAGCTTTTGAGTATTGATAGTTTTTATGGATTGAAGGCTTTGGCTGCCGTTATCAGCTGAAATGCCTTGTGTTATCGAACGGAGCCAGGGATGGATAACGTTGAGCAGTGGATTCAGTGTTTACCAGTGACTTTGCAGGTGGCGATAAATAATCAGAGGAATACCGAAAATGTCATTGCTTTTGTTAATTCAATACCCAGAAGCAAAGGGCGCCCCCGGTTCACCCGTCGAGGCAAATGCTACACACCAGCGGGCACCCGGCGGGCGGAACATGAGGTTCGATGGGCGGCAAGGCAGAAAACGGAAAAAATGCTGGCGGGGCCAGTGGGGGTTTTGGTAGTGGCGGTCTTCCCGATCCCGGCAAGCTGGTCAAAAAAGAAAAACGGACAGGCGCAGGCCGGGTTGGTTCGTCCGGCGGTGAAGCCGGACTTTGACAATGTAGCCAAACTCTACTGTGATGCCCTGAACGGGATTCTGTGGGAAGATGACAAGCAAATTGTCGATGGCCGCTGCATCAAGGTCTATGGACAGCAGCCCGGTGTGCTGGTGATTGGCTGGCCGCTATAACAGGAAGCTGACACCGACGGCTGTGCCCTTGTAGATATCCTTGATATCTCCCGCGTAGTTAAGATCGAAATTGCCGTACAGCCGATTGATGAATCGCAGACTGTGTTGTGACTTGCTGATCGGTTGCCACTGGCGGAGTGAAAGTTCACCGTCGTGTTCTATCAGCAGGATTTTCCCGGGCTCAGGAGCGACCACGGTATCCACCTGAACTTTGGCACCTTTGGGAATGCTGATCGCTGTATCGGATGGGGTCTGGTTGACCATGGTGTCGTTTTCCATCCGTAACATAAAGCTCTTGTGGTCCGATTCAATAATGCAGATGGCTGACTCCAAGAGTACCTGCTGTCGTCTGTCATCGAGTTCATCAAAAAAGGCGCTTGCCTCATCCAGGCTGATGTAGGGTAGGGTTTTCGGATCTGGCAGCTCTTCGCCGGTCTCCAACCAGTCAATGGAAACGCCAAGAAATTCAGCGATGGCGATTTTGTTATTCAGCTTCGGATTCCGGGCACCACTCATCCACAAACTGAATGTCCCTTCCGTACAACCCACGGCGCGGGCGATATCGACATTTTTCAGATTTTGTTCTTTCGCTTTGCTTTTGACCCGATCTGTCCAGTTCGTCACGTTCTTTTCCAATCGCTGTTAATCCATTATCCATAAGCAAAATAGTACACAGCTGGAAGCCATTAATTAAGGGCGAGCGTTCGCTTTAGATGAGGTTGGCTATTTACAAGTAATCTAAAAGCAACGTATTCTTTCGATTGTCTTTGCAAAAGCAAGGCTGTAACGATAAAAACTAATTCTCAAGGAAAGATCTGATGAGTCAATCCCAACCTCGTGCTCAGTCCAGAGCACCAGCCAACCTCTTCGTTCGCCACGCTGGAGGTGCCCAATGATCCATACCGACGAACTGGGCATCCCCGACCAGCCACAATGCTGGCAGGACATTCTGTGGCCACTGGCAGGACAGCCCGCCATGCCAACCTCGGCAACACTCTATGAAGAGTTGTGTTGGGAAAATCCGGATATCGATGTGGGCGAACAGTTGTTGAAAGCGTTTCACTACATGATCGATCGTTGGGACCAGCCGGGTGAGGCCAAAAATGTGGTGATCTTTCTGAAAAAGTGGATGAGCCTGAATCAGAAGAATGCCCAGCAGGCGGCAAGGTATTTTCCAAAAGAAGCGCCAAAGCCTGCAGGTGGTCAGTGAAAACGTTTGGGAAAATCGAGAGCCAGTTCTGGGACACCATGCGTCATGAGGAACTCAGTGATCAGGGCAAGTTATTGGCTGCCTACCTGCTGACCTGCAAGCACGGGAATATGATCGGCATTTTCAGCTTACCCCGCGCTTATATTATGGGTGACCTGAAGTGGGATGCAGAGACCGTTGAAATAACCGTTAGCGAACTGTTAGCGAACCGGTTTCTGAGTGTGTCGGCGAAAACGGATTTTATCTGCATCAATAAATTCATGGCGCATAACAGGGCCGAGAATGTCAAACAGATGGAGGCAAGGCTTCGGTTACTGCTGAATCTGCCGGAAAGCCTGTCAAATGATCTCCCTATGTTCACTAATCTGGTTAGTGGTGAACTGCTGAAGGCCAGTAGTTTCAAGGGGGGCAGTGAAACTCGCCGTTTGATAGAACAGGTTCGGAGTAAGTTCACTAAGCGTTCGGAACCGGTTAGCGAACCATTAGCGAACAGTGAGGAAAAAGTTCGCCCAGAGAATAAGAGAAATAGAGAAGAAGAGAATAAGAGAAATATTTACAAGACATGTGTCCGATCTGACGATCGCACGACCCCCAGGACGGGAGAAGTGCCACCAAGTGCCGGGAGCACGACTGGTGCGACCTCCAGGACGGAGGAAGTGCCACCAAGTGCCGGGAGCACGACTGGTGCGACCTCCAGGACGGAGGAAGTGCCACCAAGTGCCGGGAGCACGACTGGTGCGACTGCGGCAAAAGCCAAACCGGGCAAGGCTGATTTCTCTGAATCCTTCGAAGAGTGGTGGAGCCAGTACCCGAAACGTGAAGGTGACAAGGGCAGCAAGACCAAAACCTTTGGCCATTACAAAACCCGGCTACGGGAAGGACACTCCTCTGACGACCTGTTGGCCAACATCCTGAACTACGCCCGTTACTGCGACGAAACCGGAGCAACGGGTACCCAGTACGTGAAGACCACCACGACCTACCTGAACAACCCCGATAACGCCAGCAATCCATGGATGGTGAACTATGAAGCCCGGCAGCGAAATTCTGGAAAACTCAGCCTGGTTGAACAGGTCGAACAGGCCAACGCCCATATCCTACAACCCGAAAGAACGGGCAACTTCAGCGGAGGGAATATCTACGACGTTGAGCCGGAAAGATCTGGTGACTCTGTTTTCGACCATGACGGCCCTGTTCGGCCAGAAGTGGACCAGTGCCTACGGTCTGGCTGATCGCAACGGCGAGTGGCAGAGAACGCTGAACGGGTTACACCCTGCCCAGCTGGAAATAGGTCTCAACCGTGTACGACTGGCCGGTGGCGAATGGCCTCCGACAGCCCCGGAGTTTCGCAAACTCTGTCTGCCACTGCCGGAAGAACTTGGCTTGCCAACGCTGGCGAAAGCCTGGCAGGAAGCCAATGAGTATTCCGGACAACCGAGTCACCACGGCTGGAGCCACCGGGCGGTGTAGTGGTCAAGTAAAAATGGACACCTGATTAAGCCGCTTTACTGAATTCCTGTTGCTCAAAGTCCACAGGGCTCACGTAATCAAGAT